>CBKWTF010000010.1:0-13497 GCA_966677695.1 uncultured bacterium
ACCGAGCCGGTCGGCAAGAATTTTGATTCGGAATTCAAGCCGGACCTTACGCCCAAGGAGATGCTCGAGCTCGGCGTATTCGGAGGAATCTACATGCGCGACTGTACGAGGGAGTTTCCGAAATCCTGGTTTGCACGAGCCAAGTTCGCACAAGGAAATGCGCGAGACAAGTCTCTCAACCTTTTCGGCGTGCACGCATCACAACCGCTCTCTGAGTGGAAAAGGAAAGGATGGATATACAGGGACGATCCTCGAGGGTGGTTCCAGTGGTATTGTCGATACTATATGGGCAGAAGAATCCCGGAGGAGGACAGAAGGCAGATCAGACGGTGGAAGGCGATTAGGCGGCATCTTGCACAGATCATACACGGATGCCGAAAGGGTGATATGCTCTGCAGGCCGAGACAGCGACAGGCGGTGCTCCACTGGGCATACGATAGCCGAAAGTACTAACTAACGTATATGGGGGCTGTAAGATTTGCCCTGACCTACCGTCACATAGGGCGGTATTACCAATTAACAAAATTTGTATGATTTCAACAAAAACACATGGCGTGTTGGATTACATAGTCGGAGTAGCGCTTCTCTTGGCCCCGATGCTGTTCGGGTTCAGCGAGTACGGTGGGGCAGCCGTATCCGTTCCGACCGTGCTCGGAGTCATCCTGATCGTGTACTCCCTGCTTACCAGATACGAGCTCAGCCTGGTAAAGGCGATCCCCATGAAGACCCACCTGACGCTCGACTTCATTGCGGCCGCAGCGCTCGCGCTCTCGCCGTGGCTGTTCGGGTTCAGCGAGCTTCCGGCTAACGCATGGGTGCCGCATGTAGTCGTCGGACTCGCGGTGCTTCTGGTGGTATTCATGTCGAGCTCGGTTACAAGCATGGAAAATCGAAGGCACGTGATGTAGGACGCCCTGCCTGACACACAAGAAAAGCCCCGCAATGAAAAGCGGGGCTTTTCATTGCGGGGCTGGGGCGGATTATCCGAGCTCGTGCAGGACTCGAGCGTGTGTCCCGGGATGCTTCTTTTCCAATTTTTGAATCTCGTTCGGCTCGGGATTGAATCCTTTGCCCTGAAGGCATAGGACAAGACTTTTATTGTAACCGCGCAGCGGAGTGGTGCTTGATTCTGTTTCGTGGGCCTCCTGCGTGTGCCCGCAGGTTCGGCATCTGATGTTCGAGGGCATATGGTGCGCAGGGCTGTTCTTCCTAAGCATACCACGTGTGGTCGGCATAAAGATATTCGACAGAACGAGGCGGAGATGTCAACAATTGTGCAACTGGCCGAACTGGGGTATTTTTAATGGAACTCCATGGAAATCTCTTCGAAAAGCACACGAAGCATCAGCGCCTTTTTTCCATGCTACAACGAGGAGCAAAACGTCAGGCAGACGTACGATGCCATCGCTCGCGTCCTGGAGGGTCTCACTGATGACTACGAGATCCTGTTCGTCGATGACGGAAGTACCGACGCGACTGCTGACATCGTTCGGTCCATCGCGCAGGAGGACTCGCGCGTGAGGCTGGTCAGTCACGAACGCAATCTCGGATACGGCTCCGCGCTTCGGTCAGGATTCTCCGCCTCGACCAAGGACGTTATCTTTTACAGCGACTGCGACGGGCAGTTCGACCTGCGTGAGCTGAGGGGGACGCTTCATTTCATAGAGGGGCACCACATCGTGAGCGGCTACAGAAGAAACAGAAGCGAGGGAATGAGAAGAAAGCTGAACGCATGGGTGTGGGAAATGCTCGTCCTTGCGGTGCTGCGAAGGCGCATCAGGGATGTGGACTGCGCGTTCAAGATCTATCGACGTGAGATATTCGACGACCTGGAGCTCCGCAGCACGGGCGCGCTCATCGATGCGGAGGTGCTCGTTCGGAGCCTGAACCGCGGTTATTCCCTGGTACAGGTCGGCGTGAGCCATCATCCCAGAAAAAGCGGAGTTTCTACGGGAGCGAACCCTCGTGTTGTCCTGCGCGCGCTGATAGAATTGTATACGCTGCGCAACGATATCAGGCATGACAAAAGACAGGATTAAAAAAATAAAGACTGCCTGCGCAATCGCGCTCGGCCTGCTGCTGGCAATGAACATCCTCAGGCTGCATGCGTCAGTGTACGAGAATACGAGCGCACTCAACGTCGACGAGGATGCGCATCTGTACAATGCCTACTACTATAAGCTCCTTTTCGTTGACCGTGATCTTCGCAGTCCGGAGTGGGACAACTTCGTCTTTTACGACCAGCCTCCTGTGGCCAAGTACGTTCTGGGATTCGCGCTCCATCTGGTGAACGGTACACTCATAGAGAATTCCGCCGGAGCGAGGGACTGGCAGCGCAGGGCGCTCGACGACTTCTGGCTTCCGCGCATCAGGGATATTCGGGATAATCCGCTGACCGATGTTGAATATGCCGCGAATGCAAATGAACTGGTGCAGAAGGGAGAGAATTTGAGCAGGGAGGCGACAGTCACTGAGCCGATCTCTACGTTTACCGAGCGGGACGTGATCGTCGGAAGGCTGACGGTATTCCTGTTCGCGCTTCTGTCCGTCGCCGTGCTGATCGCCGCGGTATGGTACGTGACCAGGAGCGCAATCGTCTCATTGGCGGCAGGCCTGCTTCTTGTCAGCAATCCGCTGACCATTCCGGTGTTCCAGCAGGTGTACATCGACTCGCTGTGGTGCTTCTTCGGGCTGGCTTCGCTGCTGTCACTTTTTATATTGCTTAAAAGCCTGCATGACGGTCGTACAAAAAAGACCGTTGTACTCTCGGTTGTGATCGGGGTGTGTCTTGCGCTCGCGATCGGCACGAAGATCATCGCGGTATACATGGCGGTGGTCGCCGCCGCGGCTTTGGTCCTGAATGCCGCCCTGCATGTCAGGCGCGCCCGAACAGAAAAGTCATCGGACGGATACTCGGTTGCCGGATTCAGCGTCGTAAGCCTCGGTCTGATATCGATCGTCTCGATCGTTCTTTCCGTCGCGCTGAACCCGTTTCTATATGAAAACACCGCAGCGCACTTTCTGAAGATGTTCGAGCACCGGGACACGATCATGCAGATCCAGCTGATGACGCAGGGTCCTGCGATCGAGACGCTGTCACAGCGCGCAAGCGCGGTCGTCCGTCTCGGTCTGCTAAGCGGATATGGGACGAAGGGCGTCCTTGGCATGAACCTGACATTCGGATATGTCTGCATACTGTTGCTCGGGATCTGGACCGTACTTACGCGCGTAAAGGGCGAGTTGAGACGGGGTTCGGTCGGACCGTACGTCGTGATCGCTATTCTCTCCGTATTCTCATATGCGTTTATCGCAGCGACGGTACACATGGAGTGGGAGAGATACTTCCTGCCGCTTCTTCTGTGCAACGTGCTCTGGTTCTCGATCGGAATGGACGCGATAAGAAGGTTATTGGACAAGACCGCGTAGAGTCTGCCGTGACAAAGTGAAATCAAGGCTGTTTATTAAACGATAATAGTATATTGACAGTCGATATATCCTAAATTAGGATAAAACTATTACCCATAACGCATGTACATATGAAGAACCGCATTATTCATCTGGTGAGATCGACGAACTTTCTGAGGTTCGCACTGTCGCTGCTCGGGCTTATCGTATTGGCATTGTGCATCTTTGCCCTGCCTGAAGCGTGGCGCGGAGGACCTGCTGAGTTTCCTGCTGCCGGGTATGCCGTTCTGATGATCGTGTGCGGACTGTACGCGACCGCCGTTCCGTTTTATGTCGGACTGTGGCATACGTTCAAGCTGCTCAACCATATCGACAGGGGCACGGCGTTTTCCGAGGATTCCGTGAAGATCCTTCGGACGATCAAGCACTGCGCTGCAGTCATCGCCGCGCTGTATGTCGGAGGCGTGCCGCTTCTGTATCCGATCGCGCAAGCTGACGACGCGCCGGGACTGATCATCGTCGGAGCGATCATCGCATGCGCGCCTATCGCGGTCGCCGTCTTCGCAGCCGTGCTTCAGAAGCTGCTACAGGGCGCGATCGACCTCAAGTCCGAGAACGACCTAACCGTATAACTGCCATGCCAATCGTAATCAACATAGACGTCATGCTGGCCAAGCGCAAGATGAGTGTGACCGAGCTTGCCGAGAAGGTGGGCATCACCATGGCCAACATCTCCATACTCAAGAACGGAAAGGCGAGGGCGATCAGGCTGTCGACGCTTGAGGCGATCTGCCGGGCGCTGGACTGCCAGCCGGGAGATATTTTGGAATACGTGGAAGGGAGATAAGGCACACGTCGTATTTTTTGGACAAGTAAAAAGGCTGGCGATCAATGATCGCCAGCCTTGTCGGTGCGGAAGTTTTGCCCGGACTGTGAGCCCTCAGTCCGTTTGCGTGAGCAGGCAATGTAACCCTTAACAGGTTAACCGACATAACCACGACCGTTTCGTTTGGCCGTCCCTGTTTTCCATCGGTGCGCACTGATGGGGTGCTCCGGTCATACCGTTGTGGCACTGCTGTGGAATCTTGTACGAAGTAAAACCTCTCTAACTGAAATGGATGTGTGCGAATTTCCTGAAGATTGCTGTTTGTGGTAGCATCATTTTATGACAGAGTTTTGGGAAGAGTCTTTTAAAGACAAACAAAAAATGTGGGGCGAAGGTGCTGCTCCTGCTGCTGTCATTGCTTGTGATTACTTCAAGCAAAAGAAGGTCAAAAATGTTTTTATTCCTGGTATTGGCTATGGACGCAATGCTGTTCCGTTTCTTGAAGCGGGTATGCAAGTAACGGGGATAGAGATTTCTGAAACGGCAATACATATTGCTAAAGAGCAAATGAATATTGAAAGTACTATACATTACGGTTCAGTCACCGAGATGCCGTTTGATGACAAGAAGTACGATGGCGTATTCTGTTACGCGGTAATACATTTACTTGATGAAGAAGACAGAAAAAAGTTAATTTCTGATTGCTACAATCAGCTTGAAATGGGCGGAACGATGATATTTGTCGCTGTGTCAACTAAATCTCCAAGTTTTGGAAAGGGAATCGTGATTGGTAAAAACCGCTTTGAACAACATGGTGGTGCAAAGATATATTTTTATGATGAAGAATCCATCAAAGAAGAATTTATTGGGTATGGTTTACGGGAGATCCGAGAGGTAAGTGAAAACCAGATATCATTCTTGATGACTATTTGTGAAAAAAGTTAAAAGGCTCCAATTTCTTTTTATCTATCAAAAATAAGCAGAACGTGCCTTATACAATAAGGCACGTTCTGCTTCAGATTTAGTGGAGGCTACTGCACTCCTTGAGAACCCGCTTGATTAATGGCGGAGTATCCAATCTAGACTACTTCGATTTATCCGAGTGGCTCGTACGCCCGTTTGAGAGGGAGCTAGAGGATGAGATTAGAACCTGAGACTCCCACTTTCGGATAATTTACGAGATAATAGACGGTAATGAATTTTCCGGAAGAC
Organism: uncultured bacterium; assembly: GCA_966677695.1. Classification (GTDB taxonomy): domain Bacteria; phylum Patescibacteriota; class Minisyncoccia; order Phycocordibacterales; family JAACPR01; genus JAULZV01. The sequence goes on from CBKWTF010000010.1 coordinate 5,444, forward strand.
AGAGTTAAGTTTATATGTGATTGGCTGGTAAAAAATAAACCTGATCAGGATTGTGACTTCTATAAAATGTGGATCTCAGTAGAACTCCTGAAAGTATTGGTCGACAACGAGTGGACCAATCAAGCTATATTTCCAAATAATCATCCAGCTACCTCACCAGCTGTTCAAGAAGCAATTGAGTTTCTCCGAACAGCCACTATTGGGTTTCAATTTCAAGAGCGAATAAGTCGTCTTGCTGTTCGTTTATATAATATTCAGAATGTTACCGGACTAGATAGAGTCATAAATTCTTTAAGAGCTGGAGATATTGCGCTTGCATATGCGGAAATAGAAGCGAGTGACTTCTTTTTTAGAAGAGGAATTCAACACGAATTTGTGACTCCTTCAGGAATAAAAGGTAATGATTATGATATACGTTTAACTACCCATGGCGTTAATTGCGAAGTTAAACATAAAATCGAGGACACAGCACCAAGTAAGGAGACTTTAGAAAGAACCTTGAGTGCCGCGAAGGCACAAGTTCCGTTAGAAGAACCAGCAATTCTATTTATAAAGATTCCTGTGGAATGGGTAAGATGTCCAGAGATTTCAGCAATCGTTGAAAGAACTAAGGGAACTTTCTTTCCCAGAAGTTCAAATATTCTAGGAATTATTATTCACTGGGAAGAGCCTTCCAGTGAAAGAGAGGGTGCTTTCTTTTGGAAATTTAGATACGAAATTAATAGCAGTTGCAGGTTTGAGAACTCTGAATTAAGCAACCTGATCTTAAATAAAGAAGCGGTTTTAGGAGACTCAATAACGGTACTTATGAATAAATTCATAAGTAAATGCAGCGGTTATCCCCGTACACTTTAGTGGTTTTAACTCGTCTCGGCATCTCTGCCGAAATCTCGAAATATTAGAACCTGCTCAAAGCCATACACAAAAGGCCCAAAGCAGTGCTTGGGCCTTAAGTGTTTACTGTTGTGGAGATGGGGGGAATCGAACCCCCGTGCATATGAGTCTCCTGGATACGTCTACGCGGTGTAGTCATGCTTTTGATTTAGGCGCGCACGCTCTAAGCGTAACGAAACACGTGCGAGCCGATCCCTTACTTTAGGCTACGGGTCGGGAACGCGCAGCCGATCCTGATGTTTTGTCGCCCGAATGGCCATATCAGGAGTAGGGCCACCGAACGTCACTTAGGCTGTTGCGTAAGCGAATGCAAAGTCGTTAGCCTTAAAGTAAGGACTAACAATTGACTTGTTCTTTGCACTTGAAGGTTTTGGCGGATTAAGGAGTCACCAAAGCTCCACCGCGCATATCCAAGAGGAATTCATATGTCGATGCCAAGCATCCCCTGTCAGGGCTCGGGAGGACCGGCGGCCATGGCCGCCGGTCCCTTTTTTGGTCAAGCGCTGGCAGGGAAGTACATCTGTGTCAAAGGTCACAGTATATATTATAGCACATTTTGGGTGTTTTGACAAAAATGTAGAAAGGATGCGGGCCGGCTCTCGGACTTTACTTTTTACGGGAATATGCTATCCTCAGTGAGGATGTGCTCTCGAAACGCGAATCTCACGCTCGCATTGCTCGCGGCACGTTCCTATCAACCATCCCTCCTTCGGCTTCGGCCGGGGGAGGGACTTTTCTTATCTTTCTCCCTTGATCGTTCGCAGGATCTCGATGTTGTCCTCGCGGCGCTTGATGTCCTGCCGCTTGTCGCGCTTCTTCTTTCCCCGTGCGAGCGCGAAGTCCAGCTTCAGTTTTGTTCCCTTGGCGAATATTGAAAGGGGGATGAGCGTCAGGCCTTCCTTCTCGATCTTGTGCATGAGCTTGCGGATCTCCTCCTTGCGCACCAGGAGCTTGATGACGCGCTGCGCGTCGAAGTCCTTGGGGATGTTGTTCGCCTGGTACGGAGATATCTCGGCGTTCTTGAGGAAGAGCTCGCTGCCGAGAATGACGATGTACGATCCGTCGAACTTTATCTTGCCCGCGCGGATGGCCTTCACCTCGTATCCGTGCAGCTCAAGGCCGGCCTCGTAGGTGTCGAGGACCTCGTAGTTCAGCGTCGCCTTCTTGTTGCTCACTATTGACATGTGGACATTATAGTAGCATGTGATAGTGTATTTTCAAATCGATCTTATCCAATCGCATATGAAAAAACTAATGGAAACAATTGATCGTTCGGCCATGTCATTCGTTCAGCGCTGCACCTCGGCGATTCAGAGGTGTGTCCGGATTACGAACTTTACGTTCGCCCAACTTCTGGTTTTCTGCACGTTTCCGATATCCCTGTTCATGCTGGGCATCTCACTTGCCCAGATGAGCGAAAGCTTGGCTGCATCCCGGGCGCTTCTGCTCGGCCTGGCCACTGTCGGTATTTTTCTGAGAATAGGGGATCTTCGGCGCAAGAGTTCGGCTGGTTTGGGGAATCCTGACTCCTCGAACCCTGAAATGGTCATTGTTAGGAAAGTGTTTATCCTGCTGATGCCGATCTTTCTTTTCTCTTTGACCTTGAGGGCTTTTGATCTGCGGTCAGGCGGGGTTTTGAACCTGTTCGAGTTTCTTGACGGTACTCGAATGTCGCTGGTCGCCATCGCTCTGTTTGCAAGTTGCGTTGAGCCGAACCCTCCTGCTCATCTTGGGGCTGATGAGGTTTGACTGGACTTCCGACTGCTTCGTTGTGTTTTCAGGCCCCGCGTCGTACGACGCGGGGCCTTTTCTGTATGTGATGCAGGGTCTTGTCGGTAAGGATTTTTCATTCCCAACTGTCTATATTTATGTATAATTGACCCCATGACAGAAACCAACAACAAGCAGCAGAATAAGGATGAAAAGGCCAAGGAAGGCAAGTCCGGCAAGAAGGCCTTCAAGGTCGTCGGCGTAAAGAAGAGCCCGAAGTTCGGGCAGAACTTCTTCCTGACGATTCTTGTCCTGTTCTCCCTGACATTCCTCTTTTCGGAGCTGATCGGACGGCAGAGCGCGCCTGAGGAGTTCGTGCTCAGCGACGTCGCGACGCTGATCAAGGAGGACAAGGTCGAGCGCATCAAGGTCGATGGTGACGAGGTGCTCGTTACGCTCCGCGAGAAGGATGAGAACGGACAGCAGGTCCAGAAGACCACCGAGAAGGAGCAGGGAACCCCGATCACCGACACGCTCATCAACCTGGGCGTGACCGCGGAGCAGCTCACGCGCATTCCTCTTGAGGTGAAGACCTCGCAGGGCATCTTCTGGATGTCGGTCATTCTTCCGATCATCATTCCGATCGTGCTGCTTGTCGTGCTCTGGATCTTTTTAAGCAGGCGAATGGGCGGAGGCGGTGCGGGCGGCATGGAGCCGTTCTCGTTCGGACAGTCTCGTGCGCGATTCACCAATCCCAAGGACGACAGCCAGAAGGTGACGTTCAAGGACGTTGCCGGAGTGAAGGAGGCCAAGCAGGAGCTCTCTGAGATCGTGGACTTCCTGCGCAATCCCAAGAAGTTCCAGGACATCGGCGCGCGCATCCCCAAGGGAGTGCTACTGATGGGATCTCCGGGAACAGGTAAGACGCTGCTTGCGCGCGCGACGGCGGGCGAGGCCGGCGTGTCGTTCTTCAACATCTCGGGGTCCGAGTTCGTGGAGATGTTCGTCGGAGTCGGAGCGAGCCGCGTGCGCGACCTCTTCAAGATGGCCAAGGCAGCGTCTCCTGCGATCATCTTCATCGACGAGATCGACGCCGTAGGACGAGCGCGAGGTGTCGGAATGGGAGGAGGTAACGACGAGCGCGAGCAGACGCTGAACCAGATCCTGGTGGAGATGGACGGATTCGAGCCGACTGAGAAAGTGATCGTGATGGCTGCCACCAACCGACCGGACGTGCTTGATCCGGCAATCCTTCGACCCGGACGATTCGACCGACGCGTCATGATCGACGCGCCTGACCGAGAGGACCGGGAGGAGATTCTCAAGATCCACGCCGCGGGCAAGCCGCTTGCGGAGGACGTTGACCTTGCGCTTATCGCGCAGCGAACGCCCGGATTCTCAGGAGCCGACCTCTATTCGCTGATGAACGAGGCTGCGATTCTTGCGGCCCGAGAGCAGCGCACGCTCGTCGGGCAGTTTGACCTTATTCGGTCAATCGAAAAGGTTATCCTCGGACCCGAGCGGCGAAGCCACCTGCTCTCAAAGAAGGAGAAGGAGATCACCGCGTACCACGAGGCCGGACACGCGATCGTGTCGTCCGTGCTTCCGTGGTCCGACCCGGTGCACAAGATCTCCGTCGTGTCGCGAGGACGGGCGGGAGGGTACACGCTCAAGCTGCCTGACGAGGATCGCAAGCTCCAGTCCAAGCGGGAGTTCATGGACGACCTTGCGATGAGCCTCGGAGGATATGCCGCTGAGCAGATGGTGTTCGGAGACGTGACGACCGGTCCGTCGAACGACCTGCAGGTCGCGACCGCGATGGCGCGCGACATGGTGACCCGGTACGGAATGTCCGAGACGTTCGGTCCGATCGCCCTTGAGGGCGAGGCGGGACGGGCGATGTTCGGCAGGGGGCTCGAGGACAAGGAGTACTCCGAGACGGTTTCCGCTCAGATCGACGCGGAGGTGCGCAAGATCATGAAGCACGCGCACGACACCGCGATCGCCGTGCTCACCGAGCACCGCAAGGTTCTCGACGTGATCGCCAAGCGTCTCATCGAGGTTGAGAACATCGAGCGCGAGGAGTACGAGCAGATCCTGACCGCGCACGGTGTGAAGTTCAAGCGCGAGGACCAGATAATCTAAAAATAATGACAAAAACGGGGGCCGTCGACGACGGCCCCCGTTTTTGGTATAACTAGGTTCGTTCCTTTGCACCCATAGCTCAGTTGGTAGAGCGCTCGTCTTATACACGGGTGGTCCTTGGTTCGAGTCCAAGTGGGTGCACAATTTTGCATAAGTGGGATATTTGACTTTTATTATATCTATTGTATGTTGAAGGCCAACAACCGATCTTTATCATGGGAAAATTGGAAGAATTCACGCGAGAGGAACGGGCGCTTGCCTCATACTTCTCCGGCCGGCGTACCTCGTATCTTCGAGAGGCAGCCGATCCGGAAAGCGACAGGTGCCTTGATATGGTGAGGCGGTTCCGATACGAGGATCAGCCGCTTCCGTGTCACGGCGCGTCTTTCGTCACGGACATGATTGCTGAGATAGCTCGGTCCGAAATCAAGGAGAAGCTTGCGGACTACGCGTCGTGCCTTGATGCAGTCCTGTTTTGCAGGGCTGGCTTTCGGGCCAACGCTACCAACGGGGCGAACCAGCGATCGTGCTGCGAGCTGTTCGAAAGGGAGTTTGCGTCACCGAAGTCGTTCGTGGTCGTCGCATCGATGATCAAGGGGACGTACAATCGGTTTCCGTTTCGCAAACTGTCCGGAGACGCCGCGTATGTGGCGGACGCGTCGAACGCGATGTACGGCAGGGAGTTCGACATCTTCAACTCCTACCGAATCTCGTTCGAGCAGGAGTTCCTCCTGTTCTATCCGCAGCAGGACGCGAACAAGGCGACACGCATCTTCCGCAAGAAGTGGAAGCACATGCTGGAGAAGCTGTTCGTGCAGTCCGAGTTTGGCGTGATCTACCGAACCCCTGAGTTTCGGGAGCGGTATGAGCAGCAGGCAGCTGCGAACATTCGCCAGATGCTGAGGGTTCTCAACAGAATTACCGACTAAACCAAAAGGCCGGAGCGCGCATGCGCTCCGGCCTGACTTTTTTACGCAAATCGACTATTCAAAGTGAATGTCCCTCTTGCTCGTAACGATCTCCTCAAGCAGCGGATGCCTGGAAAGGGAGTCGTCCTCGATGATCGCGCGCGCCTCGTTTCGCGCGGCCTCGACCATCTTGAGGTTCTTGATCGCCTCCATGCCCAGGTCCGTCACACCCCACTGCCTGCCTCCGGCGAGCTCGCCCATGCCGCGATTCTGCAGGTCGATCTCCGCGAGCTCGAATCCGCTCTTGGCAGTCGTGAGCGCCTTGAGGCGGGCGAGCGTCACGTCGCTCTTTGACTCGCTGTAGAGATAGCAGTATGCCTGGTGGGACGAGCGCAGCACTCGTCCCCGCAGCTGGTGCAGCTGCGCGAGTCCGAACCGCTCGGCTCCCTCGATCAGGATCACCGTCGCGTTCGGCACGTTCACGCCCACCTCGACGACCGATGTCGACACGAGCACGTCGATCTCTCCGTCGGCAAACGCGCGCATCTTCTCGTCCTTCTCGATCTTGGTCAGCTTGCTGTGCATGACGTCGATCCTATATCCCTTGAGCTCCTTTTGCGAGAGTCGCTTCGCCTCCTCGACGACGGACTTGGCCATGATGGTGTTCTGCTTCTGCGCGTCGGGTTCGAAGATTCTCGGACAGATGACGTAGGCTTGGCGGCCCCTCTCAAGCTCCTCGCGAATGTGTTCGTACATCTTCGATCGCTTCGCGTCCGAGACGATCTCGGTGACGGCGGGCTTTCGTCCCTTGGGCATCTCGTCGAGCACGCTCAGGTCGAGGTCTCCGTAGATGGTGAGCGCGAGCGTTCGGGGAATCGGAGTCGCGGTCATGGACAGCAGGTGGGGAAGGAACTTGTCCTTGTTGGCGAGCGACGCGCGCTGGTTCGTGCCGAAGCGGTGCTGCTCGTCGATGATGACGAGCGCCAGGTGCTTGAACGAAACCTTCTTCTGGATCAGGGCGTGCGTTCCGATCAGGATGGGAATCTCACCGTTTGCCACCCATTTCATCAGCTGCGGTTTCGAGATTGGCGTGTACTTTTCCCCGTAGACCTTTGACGGAAACTTGTACGCGCCGCTTCCCATGATGAGACCGACCTGCATGCCGAGCGGGCGCATGAACTCGATGAAGCTCTCAAACAGCTGCTTGGCGAGCACCTCCGTCGGCGCCATATACGCGACCTGCAGCGTGCCGAACTTCTGTCCGGTCGGACGGGTCTGCACGACGGATGAGGCGACCGCGGCGGCGATGGCGGTCTTGCCCGATCCTACGTCACCCTCGAGCAGGCGCGACATTCCCTTGTTCTGTCCGAGGTCCTTGAGGATCGTGTTGACCGCGTTCCTCTGGCCGCCCGTCATGGTGAAGGGCAGCGTCTTGAGAAATCCCTCAAGCGTTTTCTCGGACACGTCGATGTCGTATGTCGCCTTGTGCTCGAGCTGCTTTCTTTGGTTGAGCTTCTGCAATTGGATCAGGAACACCTCCTCGAATGCGAAACGCTTTCGAGCGGACAGCGCGTCCTTTTCCTTCTGCGGTGCGTGGATCCAGATGAGCGCGGTCTTGAGAGTCGGCAGACTATATCGCTTGAGGATGTCCGCAGGAATCGGATCCTCCAGGGTTTCAAAAATGTCAGACTTGAAAATCTTCTGCAGCGCATGGTACATCCACTGTGACGAGATGCCGGCTGACAATTTATAAATAGGAGAGAGTTCCTTGGCGCGCAGACCTTCTTGCGAGAACAGGTCGTCTCCGACCCCGATCGGCATGGACTCCACCTTCTCGATCGTCGGATTGTTCAGTACGTGCGATTCCTTCACCAGCTTGATCTTTCCGCTTACCTTCACAAACTCGCCCTCCGTATACATCTTGGCAATGTACGGCTGGTTGAACCAGGTCGCCTTGATCGATCCGGACTCGTCCTCGATAACGGCTGTCGCCCTCGCGATGCGTGAGCGGAACGTCTTGTCGAGCTTGAGCTTCTTTACGCGTCCATAGATGGTGATCTCGTCTCCGTCTTTTGCGTTCTGTATGTATGAGAGCGTTGCAGTGTCGCCGTATCGAACGGGAAAGTGATAGAGCAGGTCCTTCACGGTCTTGATGCCGAGCTTGCCGAGCGCGAGCGCGTGCTGCTTGTCTATGCGGATATGCCGCTCGAGGGAGTCGTTCCAGGTCATGGGCCCATTTTAGCATGAAAAAGAAAACCCCTGGCGCGCACAGCGCGCCAGGGGCGTGAAGTTTCCGTATCGGTCAGCCGGCCATGGGATGACCTGCGCGAACGCGCAGGTCATACGCCGGCCAATTGCCCGAGGACTGGTGTCCGGCAAGAACGGGAACGCCGCTGA
>CBKWTF010000011.1:0-13147 GCA_966677695.1 uncultured bacterium
GAGAAAAACGGAGGCCAAGGGTCCCAGCGTCCGAAGGGCCTGGGATGGCCGAGTTGGGGCAGCAGGTTCTTATGAGCGAAGCGAATTAGAAACCTGCGCCGAGTCCTCTCAGATACATTGTGATAGAATTCTAAAATGCCAATAACAAAAGACGGAAAGATCTTTTTGGATGCATACTAATAATTTTATTGTACTTTCCGTTTTTGTTGATGCCACTTTATTTACTATCTCTTTCGATAAATATAACTCTATACCTTGCTTTTCTGGAAACTGGCAAAAGAGCTTATTTATCTGCCATGATCTTTCTGCTCTTACTGACCTATTTACCTATGCTCTTGGGTTTATAATAGATTTTTTCTGTAATCGCGGTCTTTTAATTTCACCTAGACTTTTCCCCTCAAAACTAGTACTATCACCACACATGGCGACCATGGTGTAACGGTTAACACAGCGGTCTGTGGATCCGCTGATTCGGGTTCGATTCCCGATGGCCGCCCCAGAAAACAAAGAGAAGAAGATGCCCCGGATCCGGGGCATCTTCTTGCTAAGTTTCAGTATAAATGGTATTGTAAAGGAGTAAGTATCGACAACTATTGTGTCTTTGAAGTGAGCTGTCCTTGGATGGTGGATCGGTAGAAAAGCTTTGTGTATCCGTACTTACGTTTATAAGTGTCAAAAATATAGATGAATAACAAGAGACTATTCGTCGGAGGAATCGCATACCGAACTTCCGAGGAGGCATTACAGGAGGCATTCGCTCAGGCGGGAACAGTTGTTTCAGCCCGAATCATCAAGGAGCGAGAGACTGGCCGATCAAAGGGATTCGGATTCGTAGAGTTCGAGACCGATGAGCAGGCGGCTGCCGCTATCGAGATGTGGAACGGTAAGGAGCTCGACGGACGAGAGCTTATCGTAAACATCGCGCGAGCCGAGGAGCGACGATCTGACGATCGAGGCGCAGACCGAGGTGGACGACGAGAGTGGCGATAATCACTTCAAGATAGGTCTGCACACTCTGCAGAACCAAAACAGAAGCCCGCGGCGTACGCCGCGTGCTTCTGTTTTGGAGGATGCGTGATATAACAGGGATACGAGGAAGCAATGAAAACGGTCCGAAACTTTTTTGAAAGAAACGAGAGGTGGCTTACCCCGGTCGCGCTGGTGGGCGGATTTGTCATTGATAACCTGACGCTGCGCCGAGCCGATCTCCTGGCCGAAAACATTCTGCTGGCGCTGTACTTCCTGTTCGTGCTCGGTGCGCTCCTGGTGTGGCACCGCCTTGAGGCGAGGGCGGAGCTGTCCGCTCGTACCGTCGAGTTCCAGTCGATCCTGTTCCTGGCCATTCAGTTCGTCTTCGGAGGATTGTTCAGCGCTCTCACCGTCTTTTACATAAAGAGCGCCTCGATCACTGCCAGTTGGCCGTTCCTTGCGCTCCTGTTCGGAGGAATGATCGCGACCGAATACTTCAAGAGGCACTTTACGCAGTTCATCGTCCAGCTTGCCACGGTGTACCTGCTGCTGTTTACATATCTGATCGTCATTGTTCCGCTCGTCTTCCGCCAGATCAGTTGGTGGGTCTTCGTCGTCAGCGCCCTGGTCAGCCTCGCCGTCATATTCGGCTACCTGGCCCTGTTCAGGAAAATGGTGCCAAGTCTCTTCGGACAGAAGACCCGCAGGATCCGTCTGACCGTCCTCACTATATTCGTCGCCATGAACGCGTTCTACTTTCTCAACGTCATCCCGCCGATTCCGCTCGCGCTGCGTGACGCCGGAGTCTACAAGAGCGTGATACGTACCGATACGGGCTATGTCTTTGCGGACTTCGAGCGCGAGTTCTCCTGGACTCGGCTGCGGACCGAGTATTCGATTCCTGCGGGTGCGCCCGTCTATTTCTACTCATCGGTCTTTGCTCCCGTAAAGTTCGAGCAGATCGTCGTGCACGAGTGGCAGAAGAAGAGCGCGAAGGGGAAATGGGAGCGCGTATCGTCCGTAACGTTTCCGATCTACGGGGGAAGCGATACCGGCTACCGCGGATACACCCTGAGCGAGAAGGTGACGACGGGCGAGTGGCGCGTGCTGGTAAAGACCCGCAACGGGCAGGTGCTCGGCGGGGAGACGTTCTGGGTGCGGTAGTTGCGATTTCTGAGAATTGTCTTAGTATCGCAAATGAGTGATCGTACAAACCAAATAAGCCAATGAAAATAAAGATCGCGGGATTTTACATGGACAAGTTCTATGCGCTCGACAACTTCTCTGCATTTCAGGTTCTTCTGCTCGGCATCCCTTTTATGACGGCTGAGCACGCGTACCAATGGTCCAAGTTTCTGCTGGCTGATGATGAAAATGCTCGGCTGTCGCCTGAAGAGCGGAGCCGACACCACAATGCCCAGACTGACGTGGTGAATGCGAAGTCTGCGCATGATGCCAAGCGGCTGGCAGCCACGCACAAGGATCTTCGCAGTCCTACCTGGGAAAAGGACAAGCTTGTGCAGATGGAAAATGTCCTCCGGGCAAAGTTTGAACAGCATGAATACGTTCGCGAGACGCTCAGGCGTACCGAGGGATTGCCGATTGTCGAGACCTCCCCCGTCGACTCGTTCTGGGGCTGGGGTCCGAATAAAGATGGCCAAAACCAATTGGGCAGGCTCTGGATGAAGATCAGATTCGAAAGGTTGGGTCTTCCTGCCGTTGATTGTGTACCGGACGCGGCCGTTGATCCCTCCGCGTAGGCGGCAAACGAGGTTGGCAAAACAAAAGGGCGGCACCTCTGGTGCCGCCCTTCTTCCTTATAATATGGAGATTATCCCTGTCGGGCCTTTCGTCGAGGGTCCTTCTTGTTGATTCGGTAGAGCTTACCTCGTCGTCGTACCAGCTGGTCCCCGGCCTTCTCCTTCTTGATTGATGACTTTACTTTCATGATGTCAGTATTTGTAACATAAAAGACCGCAAATGTAAATCCTTAGGCGAACAGGTCGCGGAGGATGAGGGGCATATGACAAATTTGACGGGGGTGATCAGTACAGTTGCGGAAAGTCACGTATTTGAAAGCCGAAACGGGCAACATTCTTTACAACAGGATTTTTGTGTTTTTTACTGTACTTTTGGAAGCGAAAAGTGCATAGGAATGCTTTTGGTAGGAAGAGGAAGAGGATATAATTTCAATCAAGAAACAGACAATTATTTCTCGACGGAATAATTGTTTTTTCGAGAAGAGGCAGGCTCGAAAGAAAATCAAGCAGGGCGGCAATTTACAAGGATTATTAAAAGAAGTATGAACATTTTTGTCACAAAGCGAGACGGAACCTCGGTACCGTTCGACGCAAACCGAATTAACAGGTCACTTGAGCGCGCATGCGAGGGGTTTGAGGACAAGATCCAGATGGTTACCCAGATCGCGACTGAGACCCAGCTTACGATCTACGACGGCATCAGCGAGCGGGAGATGGATGAGGCAACCGTCAATACGGCGCTTCAGAACGTGGCCGAAGATCCTAACTACGACACCGTAGCGACGCGACTTCTTCTCAAGATGACCTACGCCAAGGTGCTTGGAGACTATGACAAGGATGACCGAGAGGCTCCTCAGCGACTTCATACTGCCAAGTTCGCTGACCATATCAACAGTTGGGTCGAGGAGGGGCTTCTTGATCGACGGATGCAGGACAAGTTCGACCTGACCGAGCTTGCGCAGACACTCGACGTGTCACGCGACGGCCTCTTTGCATACACCGGTCTCTCCGGACTGCTGCACCGGTACTCTCTTAAGGATATCAACCAGGAGGCCGCCGAGACTCCTCAGTACTTCTTTATGCGAGTCGCCATGGGGATGTCGTTTAACGAGCCGAACCCGACCGAGGCGGCGAAGCGATTCTATAACAAGATGTCAAGGCTTGAGTACATTGCCGGAGGTTCTGCCAACCTCAACGCCGGAGTGCCTAAGCCCGCGCTCTCAAACTGCTTCCTGATGGAGATGCACGACGATATGGCACACATCGGAAAGACCGTGTCTGACGTGATGCTGCTTTCCAAGGCGTCCGGAGGAATCGGACTCTCTATCAGCAAGCTCCGAGCCAACGGTTCTCCGCTTTCTACTTCAAATACCGTATCCTCGGGTCCTACGCCGTTCGCCAAGATCATCGACATGGCGATTCGAGCCATCCAGCGAGGAGGAAAGAAGAAGGGGGCGCTTTGCTTCTACATGGAGAACTGGCACTACGATTTCCCTGATTATATGGAGTGGCGTCAGAACGCGGGAGAGGACGCGCTTCGAATGCGAACCGCTGACACCGCCGCCTTCCTGTCAGACGAGTTCATGAAACGAGTAAAGATGAACGCCGACTGGTACATGTTCGATCCGAAGGAGACCTCCGACCTTAACGAACTGTACGGAAACGCCTTCTCAAAGCGATACCAGGAGTACTGCGACCGAGCGGATCGGGGAGAGATGCGCATGTACAAGAAGGTGAAGGCCCGAGAGCAGTACCGACAGATCCTGGCCCAGCTGCAGGGAACCTCGCACCCGTGGCTTGTGTGGAAGGACACCATCAACAACCGAGCGCTCAACAACAACACCGGTACGATCCACATGTCGAACCTGTGTACGGAGATCTGTCTGCCCCAGGACAAGGACAACATCGCCGTATGTAACCTTGCCTCCCTTAACCTCGCAAAGCACATCGACGCGGACAAGAAGGAGATTCTCTGGCAAAAGCTTGAGGATACCGTGCGCGTCATGGTGCGACACCTCGACAACCTGATCGACATCAACGTTCTTCCGATTCCTGAGGCCGAGAAGTCGGACAAGGAGAACCGTGCGGTAGGTCTCGGAGTTATGGGATTCGCCGATGCCGTAGAGAAGATGGGATGGGCATACGATTCACAGGACGCGTACGACTTCACCGACAAGGTCTTCGAGTTCATCAGCTATATGGCGATCGACGAGTCTGCGAACATTGCGCAGGAGAAGGGATCATACACGCACTTCCAGGGATCGGGATGGTCAAAGGGGATGGTGCCGTTCGACTCTATCGCCGTGCTCGAGAAGGAGCGAGGCTTCGAGCTGACCGTGGACAAGGAGAGCAAGCACAAGGGTCTTGACTGGGACGTGCTTCGAGCCAAGGTAAAGAACGGAATGCGAAACGCGACCCTTATGGCCGTCGCTCCGAACGCAAACATCGGACTCGTGGCCAACACCACTCCGGGAATCGACGCCCGATTCGCCCAGGTGTTCTCGCGAAACAAGATCTCGGGAAAGTATCTCGATATCAACCACAACCTGGTGAACGAGCTTAAGAAGCGGGGGCTGTGGACCAAGGTGCGCCAGCAGATCGTCGAGCACCAGGGAGACATCGCGGACATCGCCGATATTCCTGACGATCTCAAGGCCGTATACAAGACCTCATTCACGACCGACCCATACGCGTATGTGGAGGTTGCCGCCCGGGCGCAGAAGTGGGTGGACCAGGCGCTTTCTCGAAACATGTATCTCGACACCCGAGACAACGAGGAGATCATGAAGATCTATGCGACCGCGTGGGAGAAGGGAGTGAAGAGCACGTATTACCTCCACATGAAGCCGCGACACACCGCTGAGCAGAGTACCGTGTCGGTCAACAAGGCCGCATCCATCGGAAAGGTCGGATTCGGAATGCTCAAGGCCAAGATGATCGAGGATCGACAGAAGGAGGAACTTGCCGCGGCCGCTCCGGTCGAGAGTCCGATCAAGGTCGCTGAGCCGACACCCGTTGTCATGAAGGCATCCGTTGCCGCTGCGCCTGCCGCGGCCGCATCTGCCGCCGAAAAGGCAAAGCCGTTCGTGTGTCCGGTCGACCCTGCCGAGCGGGCGCAGTGTGACAGCTGCCAGTAGTCAGTACGTTAGCAAAAGGATAGAAAAGCCACGTCGCTTTGTAACGAGCCGAGCCCGTCAGGGTCCAGGAATTCTCGGAAAGGGCGTGGCTTTTGCACCACATGCGCATCTGCTACAATGGGGCCCTTAGTGTGAAAACCTTATAAACTTTAACGAATACATCATGTTGCTAGGAAAACTCGAAGAATCAGACTTTAACATCTATCCAAGCCGATACGGCTGGGCGCGAGAGCTGTATGACCAGGCGGTTGCCAATACCTGGTTTCCGCATGAGATTCCGCTCAAGGAGGATCGTGACGACTACGAGTCGATGACCGAGGAGGAGCAGCATGCCCTCAAGTTCATCATGGCCTTCTTCAATCCGGGCGAGCTTATGGTCAACCGATCAATTGCCCTTGGTCTGTACCCGTATCTCAAGTCTGCCGAGTGCCACTTGTTCCTAGCGAAATGGATGTGGGAGGAGGCGAACCACTGTACGTCATTCGAGTACGTGCTTGAGACCTTCAACTTTGACCGAGATGAGACCTACTCAATTCACCTCAACAAGCCCTCTATGGTTGCCAAGGAGAACTTCGTCAACGGATACACCAAGAAGATGACAGAGCAGACCGTCGACGTTGAGACTGACGAGGGCAAGAAGGACTTTATCCGAAACCTGATCGCGACCAACATCGTGACCGAGGGAATCTGGTTCTACTCAGGATTCATGGTGATCCTTTCGTTCCGACAGCGAAACAAGATGCGAAACTTCGGATCCATGATCAACTGGGTGCTTCGAGACGAGTCTCTGCACCTTAAGTTCGGCATGAACCTGGTACTTACCGTCCTGGAGGAGAACAGGGAGCTGGTGACCGAGGAGTTTGCCAAGGAGATCCGTGACATCATCATCGAGGGAGTGCGACTGGAGAACGAGTACAACAACGACCTGTTCCCGAACGGAATCCTCGGGCTCAACGCCGAGTACGTGAACCAGTACGTGCAGTACGTCGCCGACCGACGACTCGAGGAGCTTGGATTCGAGCCGTACTTCAACGTCTCAAATCCTGCGAAGTGGATGGCGACATCGACCGACGTGCTCGAGCTCGTGAACTTCTTCGAGCAGCAGAATACCAATTACGAGGTGAACAACAAGGCATAGGTCCTCGTAAATTTCTACATAGTAATCCACAAAAACACCGCGGTATTCGTGGTGTTTTTGGTGTATTGGGCGATAATGTATGCATGAGAAAATTTTTAGCATTTATTTTGCTTGCCGTTCCTTTTGTGTCATTCGCGCAGACGGGACCGCAGCTGTACATTAGCAATTTACAAACTGACGACACGACGTACCGGGCAGGACAGGAGATAACCGGCTCATTTCTGCTCAGCAATACGGGCAGTGAGAACGTTCCGGACGTTCAGTACTATGTCGCCGTCGGAAACCTGGGGAATCCCCAGGGAGGGCTTCTTGATAACGAGACCGCCGTTTCCGCGGTAAGCGAGGCGCTCTACCTTCCTCGATCGGCTTCCATGGAGCTGAAATTCGGCATTACGCCAACCAATCTCCCCGCTGGAGATCTTGGTCTGCACGTCGTTGCGGCACAAAAGAACGGAATGATCCTTGGGTGGTCCAAGGTTCCTCTCACGTTTGAGGGGGAAAGGCCGAACGAAACCCAGATTATCGAGGGATATTTTGACATTGACGGAGAGAAGTACGACCTCGACAGTGGCATGCCGTTTGCCCCTGAGGAAACGGCGTCATTCTTCCTTCAGTTGCCTGAGGGGGCCGAAGACGGAACGCGCAACGTGACACTGGCGCTCTTTGAGAAGTCCGTTGGGGGTGATCCGGTCTCTGATCAGGTGCTTTCGGTTGAGTTTGTCGACGGCGTAGGAGAGGTCTCGCTTCCGGAAGGCCTGAAGCCAAAGATTTACGCAGGACAGGTGTCAATCGAGGGATCGAACGTGCTTGGCCTGAACTTCATGATTACGGGGCCCCAGGCAGAAGTCCTGAGCGTGGATACCGACCTGCTTTCGATGCGAAAGGGACAGGATTACACCGTGCGGCTTGAGTACGCCGACACTCCGCTTAACGGCCGAGACCCGCAGGCAACCGAGTATCCTCAGAGCCTGTCCGTACGTCTCAGGGTGGTTAATGAAAAGGGTGAGCTCGTAAACGAGTACGAGGGGCCGCTTGAGGTGACGCAGAAGCAGGAGCTCCTTGTGGTGAACGAGGATTCTACTGAGGAAGAGCAGGCCGAGGCGACTCGACGGCTTGAGATCATGCTCAACAACCAGAGGACCGTCGACGTTCCTCTTGTTGCGGGCGCAAAGGCGAAGAATCTTGCCCTTGAGGTCGAGCTCTTTGACGTCGCTACTGGAGAAGTGTACGACACCTACAAGACTACGCTCCCTGCTTCTCCTGATGCCGGATATCCTGCACGAGGGGTGCTGCTCGCTACGTTCGCAATCATTTTGATCCTGCTCGTTATCGTCTTTAAGAAGGCGAAGCACAAGATTCCTATGGTCTGTCTGACCCTGGTTATGGGGTCGCTCGCGTTCTCGTACGTGCTTATCAGTGCCGTTCAGGCAAATACGGTTCTGTTCCAGCAGGGAAACAGGAACAGCCACACCTTCGTCTTTGCGAAGCCGGCTCCTTCATCCGGATCGGGCGGAGACGGATACGATACCAATGAGGCTATTCCGCTTGATCTGACCGTGACCTCGAAGGCGTGGGCAAGCAACGGATTCTTGGCCCACTATGTCAGGTATCCAGTGTCGACGAACATCTGGTCGTCATTCTCATCAGCCGGTGCCGCGATGGGTCATATTACCTCGAACAATAACTACAAAAACACTTCGCTGTATAACACGGAACTGAAGAACGCGACGTTCAAGAAGTCGTTCAACGTGATCTACCTGTACAACACAAGCGGCGCGAATGCGCAGTCCCCAAACCTGACGCCTGGTAAGCACTACCTGCCGGTATCATCGACCTATTGTACGGCGTCTCACGGATGCTCGGGACCGTCATTCGCGGTCCGAGAGATCTGTGTCAACGGAATTGGCGTGTGTCCCGGGGAGGAGAATCTCGATATCTGTACGAATCTTGCCGGAAACCAGACTTCCGTACCTGAAGGGTATGTGCAGGTCGGAACCGAGTGTCGAAATGACTGTTCTGCAAATATGGGCGATTCGTGCGGTTGTGAGGGAGGCGGAACAATTCAGTGTGACGGATCGTGCAGCATCTCAAATTCTTGTCCAGGACTGAACGTCAGCTGTTCGGGAACCCCGAATCCTACGAGCGGTGCCGAGAACGTGACGTTTACGGCAAGCGTATCCGGAGGATCTGCTCCGTATACCTATAGCTGGTCCGGCGGAGGAAGTGCCGCGTCAATCTCGCGGTACATTACCGCAGACGGGCAGTTGCAGACGGTCACTGTTACGGATGACGACGGTTTGACTGGTGACAGCTCGTGCGGTGTGGACTACCAGGACGTGTGTACGGGTAGCAATCCGTATGGGTCGTGCGGATCATGTGAAGCGGGAGTCTGGACGGACATCTGCGGAACCAACACGACAATTGATGCCGAGTTCAGCTTTGAGCCGAACATCGTCGGAACAGGACAGGCCTGCAGGCTGATTATGGAGGCTGACAACGTATCGTCTTGTTACTTGGTAAAGAACGGTTCGGTTCAGGCGGGTACGACAGTTGATGCTGTCGCACCGGCTACCTCGATTAGTATTGACGCTGCTGATTCGGTAACGGTTCCGGTCGGAACCTATACGCTCCACTGTCGAGGTATTGATGCTGGAGACGTGGCATACGAGGACACGGGGCTTGCGCCGCAGCAGTGTCTCTCAAAGCCGGTCATCATCGAGAACTAGTGTAAGATTTGCCCAGGCGGCGTGTCTTAAAGCGCAGAGGGGAGTCGTTCATCCGACTCCTTTTTCTGTATACGCACCCGGTGCTATACTGTCTGTATTACCAGTAAAAACCATAACTTAGAACAATATGTTGGATTTTAATAACAAGTACGTGCAGTGGGGCGTGAAGGCGGCGGTAGTTGCTATCGGACTTCTTGCCGTATTTCTGCTTTCAAAAACGATTTCGGAGATCGTGTCATGGGGAGACGAGGAGCAGTATCCTTCTCGAACCGTAACCGTGATGGCCGAGGGCGAGGCTATCGCAACCGCTGATATCGCGTCATTCTCATTCTCGGTAAACGAGGAGGGTACGACAAGCGAGGAGGCCCAGAACAAGACTACGACGAAGATCGACCAGGCGCTCAAGTACCTGAAGGACAACGGAGTTGAGGACAAGGACATCAAGACCGAGTACTACAACATCAACCCGAAGTACGAGAACACCGCTCCGTGTTACGCCTTCGACTGCCCACCTCCTTCAATGAAGATTGTGGGATACGAGGTGTCACAGGGAATCCGCGTAAAGGTGCGAGACACTGACAACGCCGGCAAGTTCCTCAGTGAGATGACGACGTTCGGAATCAACAACGTGTCTGGCCTGTCATTTACAATCGATGACGAGGACGCGATCTATGCCGACGCCCGAAAGGACGCCATTGAGAAAGCCGAGGAGAAGGCCGAGGTGCTTGCTGACAACCTTGGCGTGCGACTCGGAAAGGTTATCTCATTCAGTGAGGATAATCCGATGCTCTACGGAGGATACGGATATGACATGGCCGAGAAGGTTTCTGCCGTTGCGCCTCAGGCGATGCGAGCGGACGCCTCTCTTCCTCAGGGTGAGAACACCTACACGACTCGCGTGTACATCACGTACGAGCTGAAGTAACACTATCCGGGAACGGAAGACCCCGAGAACTGCTATCTGCTTTGCGAAAGGCCCGCATGTGCGGGCCTTTCGCTTTGCTGCTTTACTCTTCATATATAAATGAGTACACTACGACCATGATTATTTCCGGAAAGGCGATTCAGGAGAAGCGTGCCAAGGTGTTGGCGCGCAAGGTTGCGAAACTAGGGCACACGCCGGTGCTTGTTATCGTGCAGATCGGAGAGAACAGGGAATCCGAGGTGTACGTGCGCCAGAAGATCAAGTTCGGCAAGTCGATCGGCTGCGGCGTCGAGCGCTACCAACTGGAGAAGAACGTGACGCTCGAGTTCGTGCAGAAGCTGATCGGCGACTTCAACCATGATGACGACATTCGCGGCATCATCGTGCAGCTGCCGCTTCCCAAGGGTCTGCGGAAGTACCAGTTCGAGATCATCGAGACGATCGACCCCGCCAAGGACGTGGACGGCCTGACCTCGACCAACCTTAAGAGGCTGATGTCAGGCGAGAAGGGAATGGTGCCGGCTACCGCTTCAGGAATCCTGACCCTTCTTAAGGAATCCAAGATCGGAATCGCCGGAAAGCATGCGGTCATCGTCGGACGATCAGTGCTTGTCGGACGAAGCCTGGCACAGCTCCTTCTGAACCATGACGCGACAGTAACGGTCTGCCATTCCAAGACGAAGGACCTTGAGAAGCTGACGAAGCAGGCGGATATCCTTATCTCAGCCGCAGGAAAGCCCGGACTGATAACCGCCAAGCACGTCTCGAAGGGACAGGCGGTGATAGACGTTGGAACGACGCTTGCGGGAAGCGTTTTGACCGGTGACGTGGACTTCAAGGCGGTTTCCAAGAAGGTAGCGCATATCACTCCGGTGCCCGGTGGTGTTGGCCCTATGACCGTTCTGGGACTGTTCGAGAACCTGGTTGCCAATGCAGACCATGGGGCGCGCGAAGGGCATGGCCATGATCATGGCGAGCATCATTCCCACTAAGCCAACCTTGTCTTACGTTGCATTGTAGGAGTACTGGTGCTACTTTCATACTAAGAGCACTTTGGATTGGAAACCTGAACAGCAGGAATTCCTTGATCAACATGTGTATCAAGGACTACTCCTTATTAGTCCGAATCAGGAACATGCAGTTAAGTTGCACGCACTCACGGATTATCTGGCTCGAAATAAGGGCGGCCGTCTGTTTGACACTCCTTCGCCAAAAGAGTATAGTATAGACAAGAAACCCCTGCGGGGGTTTTAAAAATGATTAAAAATATATGGGAATCTTTAATTTTTTGCGAGAGGTAAAGGGGGAGATGAAGCACGTAAGCTGGCCGACCAAGAAGCAGACAGTTGCCTATACGGTGCTGGTAGTCATCGTTTCGATCGTCATCGGAGCGTACGTCGGAGTGTTCGACCACCTGTTCACGCTCGGAATCGAGAAGCTTATCAACTAATAACTAAGCGGTATGTCTAAACAGCAGCAGCCAAGTCGCGACCGAAACTGGTACGCGATCCATACATATGCGGGATACGAGAACGCGGTGCTTCGAAACCTGAAGCAGCGAATCGAGTCCTACGGCATGGAGGACTTCATCTTCAACGTCGTCGTTCCGGTCGAGAAGAAGATCAAGATCAAGGGAAACAAGCGAGTAGAGGTGGAGGAGAAGGTATATCCGGGATACGTCCTCGTGGACATGATCGTGACTGACGACTCGTGGTACGTGGTGCGAAACACTCCCCGAGTGACCGGATTCGTCGGGGCGGGAGTGTTCCCGGTCCCTCTGACCAAGAAGGAGATCGACGAGCTGTTCTCGCGAATGTCGAACGACACGACCAAGCACGCCATCGACATCGAGGTTTCCGACGCGGTAACCATCGTCGACGGACCGTTCAAGGACCTTGAAGGAAAGGTCGAGGAGGTGGACAACGAGCGAGGAAAGGTGAAGGTGCTCGTGTCGATGTTCGGACGAGAGACTCCGGTTGAGCTCGATTTCCTCCAGATTCGCAAGATCTAATCCCATATCATCCAACCTTGCTAAATTAGAAAAATACGATACTATAACGAAACTAAAAGAAACATATGGCAAAGAAAGTAGTAAAGAAAATAAAGCTGATCGCCCCTGCGGGTAAGGCTACGCCAGCGCCTCCTCTTGGACCGGTGCTCGGACAGGCCGGCGTGAACATCGCCGAGTTTACCCAGCGATTCAACGCTGACACCCAGGATCGAATGGGAGAGCTCGTGCCGGTAGTCCTGTCGGTGTTCGACGACCGAACGTTCGCCATGGAGTACAAGGTTGCTCCCGCGTCTGACCTTGTGAAGAAGGCTGCCGGAATCCAGTCCGGATCAGGAACCAACCTGACCAAGAAGGCCGGATCGATCACCAAGGACCAGGTTCGACAGATCGCCGAGAAGAAGATGCCTGACCTGAACGCATCCTCGATCGAGGCCGCGATGAAGATCATCGAGGGCACCTGCCGATCAATGGGAGTCGAGGT
>CBKWTF010000012.1:0-12678 GCA_966677695.1 uncultured bacterium
CCAGCACTGACCCGTATGCGGTTGCGAGCGCATATCCGAGCTCGCCTCCCTCGAGGATAACTCCCGGTGTCTCGGGCGAGCTGTGGCTCGGAAATCCGTACGGCCAGCTGAAACTCTTGGAAATATACTCAATGCCGGCACTCGTATGCGTCGCCTTTTCATAAAACGTTCCCAGCGTTCCCTCGATGAACAAGTTGGCCTGAATGGCCGGAAATCCGTGTCCGGTTCCGACGATATAAGCCAGACTTCGCGGCTCCTCATTCTGCATGTGGTTAAGCAGCGCGTACACGAATGAAATTCCAGGACAGGTTCCCCAGTGTCCAAGCAGTCTCGGCTTGATGTCCTCCGGTCTCAGTTCTCGCTCAAGTAGCACGTTGTCCTGCAGGTAGATCTGCGCCGCTGTCAGATAGTTTGCAGCACGAACATACTTGGAAATACGGTCCACCTGCTGCTGCGTAAGAGTTGGGTTCATCACCAACATTGTACTACAGACTTACGCAATCAACTTGAAGTTGTATGTGGATTTGATATAGGCAATGACTCTCTTTCGAAACGGTATGTGCTGAATCTTGCCCACTCGCTGGATTCGCGCTTCTCTTTTTTGAAAATCAATCATCATGTGCTCATTGTATTTCGAGTGTCAATTTTGTCAAATTTTATGATATTGTGGAAAACTTTTTGACAAAATGTGTATTTTTCTTACAATAAATCTATTATCAGGCTGATGTAAAAATTATTTATGCATACCATACAGGAAAAGCTTCTCAAGCTCGTAGACCAGAAAAACTTGGCAGACGTAACCCTCCGCGATATCGGAGACATGATCAAGGAGCCTCTTCCTCAAAAGGTGAAGCACCATCTTGAGCAGCTCGAGAAAAAGGGCTTCATCAAATACGACCGAAAGAACAAGAGCATCAGCCGCGCCAAGCACCAGGTCAAATCTCCCTCCCCTTTCTTCTCGATCCCGATCGTAGGAACCGCGAACTGTGGACCGGCAACAATTTTTGCCAATGAGAATATCGAGGGGTATCTCAAGATCTCCAAAAACATTCTCAACAAGTGCAAGAACATCTTTGCCATCAAGGCCCAGGGTCTTTCCATGAACAAGGCGAGCATTCACGGCATGTCCATCGAGGACGGAGACTATTTGATCATCGATTCAGACTACCGAAACCCGAAGAACGGGGACGTCGTGCTCTCAGTCATTGACGACATGGCCAATATCAAGAAATACATCTTTGACGAGGAGAACAACCAGATCGTTCTCGTATCTCAGTCGACCAAGGACATTCCGCCGATCTACGTCCACGAGGACGACAGCTTCATGATCAACGGAAAGGTCATCCAGGTTATCAAAAAGCCTCGGATGAGCTAGAATGGGCTTGTTATGAAAATAATTCAGGAATTTAAGAAATTCGCGCTCAAGGGCAACGCCATCGACCTCGCAGTCGGAGTCGTTGTCGGAGCCGCATTTACCGGAATCGTCAATTCCCTTGTAAATGACATTATCAATCCGTTTCTCGGACTTGTTACCGGTCGAATAGACTTTAGCGACAAGGTAATCGTGCTTCGAGAGGCATCCGAAGCCGCGGCGGCATTGACCGTTCGGTACGGAGCGTTCATTACGGCCCTCATCAACTTCATGATCGTATCGTTCGCGATCTTTATCGTCGTACGGCAGATCAACCGAATCAAGGAGCGCGAGGAAAAGAAGCCTGCCTCCGAGAAGACAAGCGTTCCAGAGGACGTAAAGCTTCTGACAGAGATCAGGGACCTACTTGCGAGAAAATAGTCGAACACGGCCTCCGAGTTTGCGCAACTCTTCAAGCCAGACAATGCTTGATCCGAGTGCGACGACATACAGCCAGTCAGCCATGCTGACTGGCTGTATTCCTAATATGTCGTTCATAAACGAAGAGTAGAACGCAAAGATTGTAAGACCGAGAGATATCAGCCAGCCAGCCAGGAATACCCTGTTAGGTCGGTGGAGCCCCTGAAATACTGATTTCCTGCCAGCGCGTACGTTCAGCACGTTAAACCACTGCATGACAATAAGAACAAGCAGTGTCATACCCTGTGCATATGCGTATCCCTGGCCTTGCGCACCAAAAAAGACAAGAAGCGAGATGCAGGTCATAATCATTCCTAAATGAATGACGTTTGCCCACTCCCTGATGCCGAGTATGTTCTGCGCATTGCGGCGCTCGATGCGGTCTCGCTCAAACGCGAATCCGATCACCAGGAACGTATCGGTCACCAGGTTGAGCCAGAGGATAGAGATAGCTGAAAGCGGGAGCGGAAGCGCGAGCGTTATCGCGAACACCACCACGAACACCTCTGCAAAATTCGTGGAGAGCAGGAAGATAATCGTCTTGCGGATATTTGCAAAGATGTTTTTTCCTTCCTCGATACCGTATACGATGCTGCCGAACTTGTCGTCCATCAGCACGATGTCCGACGCCTCCTTGGCGGCCTCGCTGCTTGATTTTCCCATAGCGATGCCTATATCGGCCTTCAGGAGCGCAAGGGAGTCGTTCACTCCGTCGCCTGTCATGGCCACAACCTTTCCGGCACGTTTGAGCAAGTCGAGGATCTTGAGCTTCTGTTGCGGCGTTACGCGCGCAAACACCTTCTTCTGCAGCACCAGATTGCCCAGCTGCCGATCACTCAGGTTGCGCATGTCGTCACCCGTCATGACGCATGAGCGATCGCACTCAAGACCGATCTGCTTGGCTACCTGCAGCGCGATCTCCCTGTGGTCGCCGGTGATGATGATAATGTCCACGTTCCTCTCGCGTACGGCGCGCACAGAATCAAGAACGTCCGTGCGGACCGAGTCGCTGATCGCCACCATTCCCAGGAAAATCGTCCTGGCACCCTGCTTGGCGCAGGTCGCAATGACTCGGTAGCCCTGAGCGGCGTACTCCTTCATCTGATTGCGCATGCGCTGCAGCTGCTCGTCGGACATCTTGCGAACAGAGTCAGAGACCAGGACGTACGCAGACATGTCGATGATCACTTCCGGAGCCCCCGTAAGAAACCGCACTTCCTTCCTGCCGTGCACATATACCGCTTCATGGTGCATGCTTTGGTTGTTGAACGGCATATTCTGCCTAAAGCGGTAGCGATCTTCGAGCCCCTCTTTGGTAATGTCGAATTTCTGCCCGAGCACCAGAAGCGCAACCTCGGTCGGATCACCAGTCTCAAGTACCCAGTCATGCTTCTCGCCGTCATACCCGAACATTCCGTCAGACGAAAGGACCAGAGCCTCGATCATCTGCTGGGCTGGCAATATATCGGAAATCATGACCTGCTCGCCGTCCTGAATGAGCGTTCCCCTGGGTTCGTACCCATCTCCTGTCACGTACAGTTCGGTTCCGTCCGGCAGCCACATCTTCTCGACCTTCATCTGGTTGCGCGTAATGGTACCCGTTTTGTCGAGCGCAAGAATGTCGATCTGCCCGAGCACGTCGAGCGACTGCATCTTCCGTACCAACACGTGCTTGTCGCCCATGCGCTTAAATCCGTACGCAAGCACCAGGGTAAGCATGACGGGAAGACTTTCAGGAATTGCGGAAACGAACAGGGCGACAGCGGTTTTGAATATCTCTATCTCGGACAGATCCTGCGCCAGACCCACAAAAAACGTAAAGAGCGCCAGTGCGAGCACGCAGACGAATATGAAAAGTGAGAGGCGCTTGATATTGCGCTGGATCGGCAGCTCCGTATCAGACGTCGACAGGCTTCCGGCTATCTGACCAAGCTGCGTATCGTTTCCAACCTTGCATACCAGGACATGCGCCTCCCCCGTCAGAACATACGAGCCAGAGAACACTGCATGCCCGTTGTCGATAATCGAATCAAGGCTGTATGACCCGGACGTCTCGCTCTTGCCGACCGGCCGGGACTCGCCGGTCAAAATAGCCTCGTCCACCCTGAAGTCCTGCGCATAGAACACGATTCCGTCAGCGGGAACCTTGTCGCCCGCGACAAGGATGACCACGTCGCCGGCGACAATCTCACCGCTTTCTATCTTTGTATGGCTCCCGTTCCGTACCACCAGGGAGTAAACAGGCAGTGTTTTCACAAGCGTTTCGAAAATTGAGTCTGACCGATATCGCTGGATCGTCTCAATGACCGCATTGAGAACAATAACGACCAGGATGACATAAAAGTCGACCAGCTCGCCCAGGCTCAGGAGAATGGCGGCAGCGACAGAGAGGATGACGGAAAAGAACCCGCCGAACTGGCGCAGCAACAGCAGCAGGAATCCGTCTCTCTTCCTGGTCGACAGCACGTTTCTTCCGAAGCGAGCACGGTTTGACTCGACAAGCCGCTTGGGCAGTCCTGATTTTGACGAGCTGAACTTTAGAAAGTACTTTTGAAGTTGCATTTGTTACTTAAAGGAGTTCTTGTTTACAATCTCGTATCCCACGGAAATAAACTGATCAGACACTGTTCCACTATACACCGTCTTTTCTCCGGCAAACGGATCGCAATCCACACGATCAGAAGAAATGCCCGCCTCAGACATGCAATACTCTTCCCTGTCACGCAAACGGGCCTGGATCATGATGAAGCCGCGATCCTGCCAATTCTTGTATTTTTCCTTCGGTACCAGCATGACTGCCCAGACATCGTCGTCCGTCGTGAGGTACTCTGTTCGTGCAAACTGCTGGCCCGTCTCACTTGTATACTCATCTTCCTTGGTTTTTCCGTAAAAAAAGGGCGTGTCGATTCCACCAGGATACAGGGAGACGTGGTTTTGGTTTGAAAAGTATGTCAGAAATTCTCGCGGCTCAAACTCGGCGATCGTTACGCCGACTCCGGTATCCTTTTTCTGCTCGCTGATATGCATGTAATCCGGGTACAAAATCTTGCCGGATACCAAGTCAGAACCGTACGATTCCCACACGATATCCGCAGTATTGCTCGGAATGGTGCGTGGCCCCTCAACTGCCGTCGGCCCGAAAAAGAGAAACGTAAATCCGACAACTACGAAAACCAGGCAGATAGCCGCGACTATCATGATGAATATGTTCTCCTTTCGAGTAAAAAATTCCCTGATCATACGCTACTGCTTAAGTCGGCGCTTGAAGTCCTCGATAAGGGCCACCTGAGCCTGAGGAACCTGGCGGCGCTCGGCAAGCTCCGCCGCACAAAAATCACCCGTGACAATCGACTGGAACACCTTGCGGTACGCGTCACCGTCAGTGACGTCGATGACCAGATGCTCAATCCTCTTTTCCTCCAGAATGCCCCTGAATGCCTCGAAGCGCCTCTGAACCCGAAAGTCGTCCTCGCCGTCGACGAGCAGCACGGGCATCATCTGCGAAAGCTGGCCCGCGAACTCATACGCCTCAAGCTCGTTATGGTTCGCCTCCGGAAAGACGTTGTGGAACGCGTGCATCTTGCCAGTCTCATTGCATTTTATCTTCCAGTTGTATGCCAAACTCAGGTTCGTGGTCGACGCGTAAAATATAGGCGTCCGGTCCTTTATGCGTGCCGCATACTCATACCCCTGCGATTCCGCCTTGTGGACATCGACGCTGACTAAGCTGAGTCGGCGGTACATCTCTTTGTCTTTCAAGACATATGCCAACGCGATCGCTGTCAGGCCGAGCGCGGTTCGCGGAACGAATTCGGTCTGCGGCAATACAATATACGGGTCATTGTTTTGCCGTGCGAGATCAAGCAGCTCTCCACCGGTTGAAATGCAAAGTACCGGAAGGTCGAACAGCTGTTTGGCCTTTTTATAAAAAGAGACGGCCTCTTCCGTGTTGCCGGAGAACGAGCTTGCCACGAGTAGGCCAGATTCAAAAAAGGTCTTCTCGAACGGCGGCAGGTCGTAGTCTCGATGCACGTATATGTCTATTCCGGGCCGAATAGTCTTCAGGAT
The DNA here is from genome assembly GCA_966677695.1 of uncultured bacterium. Lineage (GTDB taxonomy): Bacteria > Patescibacteriota > Minisyncoccia > Phycocordibacterales > JAACPR01 > JAULZV01. Next base: position 5,900 of record CBKWTF010000012.1, read on the forward strand.
CCCCGCAGCCAGATGTGACCCGCCCATACCGCACAGGATGACATGCTTGTAATTCCTGCGCACCAGGTGCTCATTGACGATCTCTGGCACGAACGAAAACTGCGAGTTGTATGCGCGAAGCGTGTCTTTCATGTCAGTAAGTATACCATTTAGTACGACCGCAACGGCATGTTTTTCCAACCGGAAAGAATTTCGTCAATGATTCTCCACTGCTCCAGCACCTCCGTGGTCGACACGAATGAGGTCACGTCCCCCGCTATCGCCTGATACAGGATTTTCTCATACGCATCAAGAACAAACATCTCGTGCTCTCGATAGGAAAACGAAAAGTCACGCACGGAAGTGCTGTAGTCATATCCCGTTTCCTTAACGTTGAAGGTAAAGGATATCCGAGGTTCAGGCTGGATCTCGAAGCGCATCGTGTTGCCGTCCGCAAAGTCTATCCTGATATCAGTGACATCGCGTTCCATGGCCTTGCCCGACTCGATCTCAAACAGAACGCCCTGCCACTGGGGCATCTCGCTCTTGAGCGCGATCTTAAAGTACGTCTCGGTCTGCGAGTCCTGTATCCCGGTATGCTCGGCGTACTCCTTATACTGTGCGCGGTCATAGTTGTCATGTACAAATTCCGCCGGACGAAGCGCCGCGAGAGCCTGCTCGCGCATTCGCCGAATGTGCGGTCCGTCAAATCGTTCGGGTTCCGGCATCAGCACAAGCGCCAGCATCTGCAGCATATGGTTCTGGCCGACGTCTCGCAGGGCACCGACCTGGTCATAAAACTCCCCGCGCCCCTCGACCCCTCTGCGCTCGAACATTCGGATTGAGACTTTCGTTACGTTCTTGTTATTCCAAACAGAACTAAAAAGCGCGTTCTTGAACCTGAACACCAAAATATTCTCAAGGGCCTCCTTGGCCAAATAATGGTCAATGCGGAAAATTCGATCTTCCGACACAACTTCCCCAAGCTGCTGGTCAAGCAGTCGAGCGTGCTCGAAGTTTGTTCCGAAAGGCTTCTCAATCAGCAGACGAGACCACGTTCCGCCATCGTACTCCTGAGCATTACACGTATTAAGTACGTCGGTCCTCTTCAGCAACGCAAACACGTCCGCATAGAGTTCCGGCCGGACGGATAGGTAAAACAGCTTGCTTGCGCATATCTTATACCGCTCGTCCATTTCGACCAGGAACCTTCTCAAGTCGTGGTAGGACTGCTCGTTGTGCAGATCTCCCTGGAAATAATAGAAGCACTCCAGAAACTCCTGCTTAAGGTCGAGCGAATCCTCCAGCTCGTCGGATACGAACTGGCGGTATGAGTCAGTATTCAGATCTCTTCGGGCAAATCCGATAATCTTCGTATTGGCGGGGATAAGACGCTTGGCATACAGGCTATACAGCGACTTGAAGAGTTTTTTGCGAGCCAGGTCCCCCGTCCCTCCGAAAATAACAATAGAAAGCATAGATTATACGTGACTGTTACGCAGGCTGCGGATCTTGTTCTCAAGAACTGCAACCTCCTGGGTAAACTGCTTGAGAGACTCCTCCGCACCGTGAAGCTGGGTCTGGTTGACAGTAAACATCTGCTCGGATTTTGTAGCCTCCTGCTGATCGCGCTTTTTGGTAAACAGGAGCCGTGAGACCGTCTCGGAAAGTGTTCTCTTCTGCTGAGACTGCTTGCCCTCCATTTCCCGTTTCTGCGCCTCCAGACCGTCAAGCGCCCTCTGGTGCTGGACAATCACCTCTTTTTCCTTCTTGATCCTGTCGGCAACATCGGACAATGAGCGCGCGATCTCCTGCTCAAGAACCCTGAGCCGCTCTTCGGCGTCCTTCACCTGTCTCTGTCCGGACTCCAAGTCGACCTTTTCCTTTCGAGCCGAATTCTGCTTGAGTACGGCCTCACGCTTGAGACGTTCGAAGATGGACTTCACCCGGGCCACCTCCTGCTTTTTGTAATACAGCTTGGTCTCAAGGTCCTTGAGCTCCTTGGCTCTCTGCGCACGAAGCATGCTGAGCTTTCGCTCTTCCATCTCCCTCCTATGATTATCGAGCGTGCTCTTTGCTCCCTTATCCAAAAACTGGTCCCTGTTATACATATATTACATCTCGATTGTTAGTTGCCGTCCTTCCGCGTCATCAAATTTTGCCCTCTTTGCTACATACTGGCAATACTCGCACTCCGGAGCGGCCGCAGGAGTCTTCCTCGAATCGAGTACCTCCTTAATTCGAAATACCGTATCCTCGACCCAGCGAGTATCCCCCGCATACTCATGCACCGTCACATCAAACTCGAGCCTGCCATCAAACGCGGCGCGATCCTTGCGACCGTTTGCATAGACGAAGTAGCCCGTATCAGAGACGGCAAACCCCTTTTCCCGAAGAAGCCACTGGTATACCTCAAGCTGTCTTTTGTATCCCTCCTTCCATTTGTCATCAAGCGTAATCTCCTCATCCTTGCTCGTCGATTTGTAATCGACCACATGCAGCTCGCCCTTCGGATTGACCCAAAGGTCATCGATCGCGCCGAACAGCTCAAAGTTCGTCTGGGTATGCACGACGCGTACGCCCGTAAAGTTGTGTCGCCATTCCTCCAGGTCTGGATGCTGAAACGGGACCGCGTCAACGCCGTACCGAGACATGATTGGATGGGCCTGACCAGCGGCCCGATGAATGTCGAACTCCTTCTTGAGCAGCTCATCAACAGCTGAGTTCAGGAGAAATGCCGGAAACTGCGGCCGAGAGACGCCGAACACCCGATCAAGGTAGAAGCATTTCGGACATTGGACGAAAAGGTCAATCTTTGAGCGGCTCAGGGCGAACAGCTCGCTTTGCCCAGGCGTATACAGTCTCTTTTTCCAAGAATTCCATGCCATATCACCCCATTTTATCACATCCTTACCAAGGCCGTAGTTCGGATGATTTCTGACCTTGCAGATGCTCGGCAATGCGGCGAACGGTCGCCCCGGACGTGCCGGCTGGCACCTTGTCGAAGGGATACCAAGCGATGTCCGAGACCTCCAGGTTGAACCGCTTTCGAATGACGGGGCGAGCGTCCATCTCAACAACAAAACAATGCACCGTATCATTCTTGCCCTCCTTGGTGTTGGAATACGTACCAAGCGCATAATCAAGCTGCGAGATCTCAATGCCAAGCTCCTCTCTGAGCTCACGCACCGCTGCCTGTTCGGGTATCTCGTGCCTTTTGATTCCCCCGCCCGGCATCACCCAAAGCGAGTTGTACCAATGCCTCACGAGCACGAGCTCGCCCTTGCATACGAGCATGATCCGAACCCCGCTTGTTTTGACGTTGAACCTCTTCCAATACCACTTGACGGGCGTTCGAATGACTTTAAACACCCCGCACCCTATCCGTATTGCTAACTCCTTAAGTTTTGTACGCATGCCATGAATTGTTCACCCCTATCTTCAAATGACTTGAAGCTCGCATAGCTCGTGGTTGCCGGGGACAACAGGACCGTATCACCCTCGATAGCCGCACTGCGAGCCACATCTACCGCTTCCTGCATGGTCTGCACCTCTGCCAGCAACTCAACCCCGGACCGCTCCGCAAGCACCTTCAGCTTTGGATTTGCTGTACCAGGAAGAAGAATAATTCCCTTTACGACCTGCTGCCACGGCTCGAGCATGGGCTCATACGGCATGCCCTTGTCGTTTCCTCCCGTAATCAGGACTACGGCCTTGTCTGTTCCCGCCGCCTCGAGCGCCTTGTTCGTAGAGGCCGGAGTTGTCGATTTGGAATCGTTAATATATGTGACTCCGTCAATCGTATCGACATACTGCACGCGATGCGCCAGACCCGAAAAGTCATATATCGCTCGCTCAACCGCATCGGTCGAATCTATCTCCAGGGCGACAAGAACCGCACATACCACGGCACAATTGTAGACATTGTGCAGACCCTTGATGTTCATCTTGGAAACCGCAGAGACGAGCACGGTCGACTCCTCCTCAGTTCGATACACCAAAGCGTCACCCTCAAGGCTGATAACGTTTGGGGAAAAGCCAGACTCAAACTGAATGCCGAGCACGTTTCTGGTCGGCAGTACTGGCACGATATATTTCTTGCTTTCAGGATCATCCAGATTGATAACCGCCAACGTGTGCCTGGGGTGGACCCCTCCCAGCTTGGCTCGCGCATACGCATCCTTGCTGCCTCCGTATCGATCAAGATGGTTATCTGAGATATTCGTAATGCATGCAACGTCAAACCAGTCAGAGTCCTTAAGGTATTCAAGCTGGTAACTCGAGGTTTCCAGGATGACTACCGGCCTTTCCGTCGTAATCTCAGCAAAGAAATCGAGAGGCGACGTTCCTATGTTCCCACCCAGATACACGTCGGTCTCAGATGCCCGGATCGCATCGTACATAAGGCTGACTGTCGTACTCTTTCCGTTTGAACCGGTTACTGAGACAATGCGGCCGAACGAATAGCGCGCTCGAAACACCCTGATGAAAACCGTAATATCCGTCACGAATTCAACTCCCTCTTTTTTGGCTTGCGTTACCAGCCCGTGACTCAGAGGAACCCCGGGGCTTGCGATGACATAGTCATACTGGGTCACATCAACATCGGAGGACGTATTTGCAAAATACATCGTAAACCGCGTATCCGCTGTAAATTCAGAAACGGCAGCCTGGTCAAATTCCTCGGCCTTCTTGTCCTCATACACGTCAACTGACACGTCATGCTGCAGAAAAAACCTTGAGACTGACTTCCCTGAGACTCCGAAGCCGATAACTGCCACCTTCCTTTTGTGTATATCTAGTCCTTTCATATTGGCCCTTATTGTACTCTATTTGCCAGCAAGTCTCTAACTTGGTATATATTTCCCGCCCCCACGGTTGCAACTACAGCATTTGAGAGATCTCGACCGCCCAGCCTCTCGACAATCTCCTCGTATGACCCCGCGTACCACACGGATTCCGGCTTGGAATAGGTCGAAACGCTCTCCATAACGTCTTCATGCGTAATAGACCTAATATCCTCCTCGGTATCACCCAGGGCCGGCACCATACTCGTCACGCATACCTCTTTGGCCAAGACAAACGCCTTGCCGTACTCGCGTAAAAACGTTCGGATGAGGTGATACTGCCTCGGCTCAAATATGGCCACGATGTCCCTGTCTGGGAAGAACTGACGCAATCCCTTAAGAAGATTACGCACCTGTGTTGGATGATGAGCAAAATCATCCACGAATACCGCAGCATTGCGCCTTGAAATCTCAAAACGCCGGCCCACCCCCGTAAACGTCTGCAGCACGTCCATGAAACCGTCCGCAGGCACACGAAGTTGATCCAGAAGCACAAGTACCAGCGCGACATTGAGAATACTGTATGTGCCGGGCATTCGCACGATCACGTCTGCGCGCAGGATCTGATCCGCACGATACAATGAGAACGTCGAAGAATCTTTTCCAAGCTTGATATCTCTAATAACATAATCATTGGACGTATTGAAGCCGCACGTTACGATCCTGCCGGGATGTGAGAGACATATCTTGCGCAACTCATACGAGTCACCGTTGATAATAAGCGTCGACTCAGGCGTATGAGCCTCCACAAATTCCCTGAATGCATCGTTCATTCGCGCCTCGGAACCGAAATACTCCATATGGCTTTTCTCAAGTGTCGTAACGATTGAATAGTCGCCGGGAAGGTGTAGAAATGACTTGGCATACTCACAGGCCTCGACCACACAGTAGGAACTGTCCTCCGCAATCTGGTAACTTGAGACTTCCTTTATGTGCGCGCCGGTAATCGCATTGACTGATCCGAGCTGCGCTTTAAGCGCAAGCGCTGCCATGGCACTCGTCGTACTTTTGCCATGACTGCCGGCTATACTGATCCTGGTATATGCTGTGGTAAGTTCTGCCAAAAATTCGGGTCTCGACACGGTCTTTATTCCCAATCTCCGTGCCTCGACCAACTCTGGATGATCATCTGTAATGATCGAGCTGTATACGACCGTATCGATGCAATCTGAGATATTCCCGGCGCACTGATCCAGGTTTACATGGACACCCCTGCCCCGCAGCGCACGGGTCTCGTCCGATTCTCTCAAGTCACTTCCACTTACCCTGTATCCCTTTTCGACACAAAATTCAGCAATGCTGTTCAGCCCCTTTCCTCCGATCCCGATAATGTATATGTGCGTATGCGTTTTACCTGTCATGCACACATCATATACACCAACAAGTCAAGACATCCTGAAGAAATTGTCATATAAAAATAAAGTCGTACAATAGTGATATTACCCCTTAAAATAACAATATATGGAATTTGTATTCTTAATCGGACGACTGATCTTTGGAGGATATTTTGCCCTCCAGGGAATCAATCACTTTGTACAGAAAAAGGGACTCAGTGAATACGCCCGATCCAAGCACGTGGCATCTCCCGAGCTTGCCGTCAGTCTCTCGGGTGCGCTTCTGTTCGTCTCAGGTATCAGCATCGTTCTGGGCATCTTCGTAGACATTGCCCTCATTGCGCTTGTCATCTTCCTGTTCATTACCTCATTTGTCATGCATGCCTTCTGGAAGGACCATGATCAGGTCAGCAAGACAAACAACCACATCAACTTCATGAAGAACATGGCATTGCTCGGAGCTTCGCTCATGCTTCTGTACATCGACACCTGGCCGATGATTCTTTAAGGCAAATGGAACTGTGCAAAAAGCGGGGGGACTTGAAGGGAGCCGATTTTGTTTTTTGTTTTTTTGAACGTCTCCAATCCCCCCCCGAACCCCCCCCCTTTTTCCCTTTCT
>CBKWTF010000013.1:0-12026 GCA_966677695.1 uncultured bacterium
GATTTTCTCTTTCATGGAGCAATTGCGCTTTCGGCGCATTTGGGTAATATGCGGGAAGACACGAACCATATACCTAACAGAGCATGGATACCATAATTCCTATCGGCAGCACCATTCGCGAATGGCAGCGGCACTTCGACCGTCTGTACGGCAGGAGAAACCACTTCGTGAACGGGTCGTTCGAGCGTCGCGCTCTTCACCTCAACAGGCGCATCGGCAGAATTGCTGACGCCGACCGAAAGGGTGAGAAAATGGAAGGGCGGATCGCGAGAGCAGTCAGCTACTTCATGAGCTGCGTTAACTGCTTCGGTCCGCACCTTGATCTGCAGCTTGGCATGATGGAGAAGTTCCCGATTACGGGATGTCTTTACTGCGGCTTCAAGCCGTGCGGGTGCACTGAAAGCCGCCCTGATCCGCAGACGTACGTCGTGCATGAGGAACAGGCCTCGTGGACTGTCTCGCGATGGCAGCAGCATCTCAAGGATCTCTACGGCCATTTCAACGAAGGCAAGTTCGACAAGGTGTTCAAGCGCCTCGTGAGCGAAAACGGAGAGTTCGGCATATTGCTTGCCGAAGGCCCCAATACTCCGATCGATCCCGAGGAGATGATGACCGAGTGCCGTCGTGAGGCTGCCGACGTCTTCAGCTGGCTGCTTACGATCGGCTACGTGACAGGCATCGACGTCGAGCGTGCCGTGATCGACCGCTATGAGATCTGTCCGGGCTGCAAGCGTTCTTCCAACTGCTCGTGTTCGCTCGTCTTTGTTTCGAAGGACGGCAGGCGATTCAGCAGGGTCGGAACGCCCGACTATACGAAAGCACAGCAATAGCGCTCCGTAAAACAATGAGACCCGCCGTAATGGCGGGTTTTCTTTTTTGCACATATGCTTACGCGAGCCGTACCGACGTCTGCTACACTAGAGGAGTGATCGGTTTTTAATAACATAACATGCTGGTATGAAAATCTTAAACATTATTTTTAGAGTTCTGTTGGTTCTGCTCTGCGTGTCTCCGGTTCTTGGAGCGCTCGGAATCTTCCCGGCTCCGACGCCTGACCTGTACACTACGGCCGAGGCCTATGCGTTCATCATGGCACTGTACGATACTGGATATATGAACTATCTGTTGGCGATCGTGTTCGCGGCGGTTCTGGCCTTGACGCTCATGAACCGTATGGCGCTTGCGGCGCTGCTCTTGCTGCCGCTCATGATCAACATCGTCTCGTTCCATGCGTTCTTGGACGGAGGCCTCTTCTCGATGGGGGCAATCATGGCGGACATGCTGCTTGTCATCAACGTGTACTTCCTGTGGCAGAACAGGACGAGGTACAGGGCACTGTGGGCTAAGTAACACACGTCTAAACTGTATGCACGAAGCAAAAGGCTCGGGACCATGGTCCCGAGCCTTTTGCTATACTATCCGAACATGGCTGACATTTTTACCAAGGAAAAGCGTTCCGAGATCATGTCCAAGATCCGGTCCGAGAGCATGCTCGAGAAGGAGTTCGCGCGCAAACTTGCCAAGGTCATTTATCCGCTCGGATACCGATACCGCAAGAACTACAAGAGGATATTCGGAAAGCCGGACATTGCATTCGTCTCGAGGAAGATCGCAGTCTTCGTTGATGGAGACTTTTGGCATGGCTATCGGTTTGAGCAGCGCAAAAAGAAGCTGACCCAGGAATTCTGGATAGCGAAGATAGAGAACAACATGCGCCGTGATCGAAGAAATCGCCGGCTCCTGACGAAGCATGGTTGGAAGTACGTGCGGTTCTGGGAGCATGAGGTAAAAAAGAGGCCCGAAAGATGCATTCAGAAAGTGCTGAGACTCCTCACCGAGGAACGTAGTAATATTTGACATATTTAATACAATATTGTATTAAAGAGGCATGGATGTTCTTTTGCTATTCTTGTTGATTGTGGCATTTGTCGTGTTCCTGGTCCTGTATGCGAAATTTTTCAGCAGTATTTCCGTTGATCGGTACGAGTATCTTGCACTGCTCAGCTTCATCAACTGGCGCCGGGCAAGAAACTTGAGAGAAGAGATGGGAAGACGCGCTGAAAGAAGGATCCGAGTACAAGGCTTTTACGACGCGCTCTGCGATTTGGAGTCAGAGGGTTTGGTGGAGTCCTGCTGCTTGGTGGAATCCTGCGATGAGACTGGCGCGACAAGGCAGGGAGGCAATGGTGAGCGGTCCTATCGGCTTACGCAAGAGGGCGTTAGGGCCAAGGATGAGCTCACTGATCCGACCGGCCGGCTTCGGACGATAAGGCGAACTGGGATTACCCATAAGCCACAGCAGGATTACTGAATCTGGGTGCCTATCAGATTTTACAGTAAGGCCGGGCGCGCATGCGCGCCCGGCCTTTTCATTTTCTTGCCCATACTGTGTCCATGAAGTACACTGCACCAATGGTTATCAGAAAGGCAGAGTTTACGTGGGGAGTCGTCTACGGCAACGAGCCGTGGGATGTCAACGTGCCACAGGTCGTATTCTACGGACGCTCGAACGCGGGAAAGTCTTCGGCTATCAATACGATCGTCAACAACAAGACGCTCGCGAAGTCATCCGCGACACCGGGCAAGACCCAGCAGATAAACTTTTTCAATATTAACGACTCATTCTATCTTGTCGATCTTCCCGGATACGGCTATGCGAAAATCTCGAAGCAGCAGAAGGAGAAGCTCCAGAACCTGATCTTCTGGTTCATGACCGAGACGCGGGTTGCCAAGCGAACGCACGTGCTGATTGCAGACGCCAAGCTCGGCCTTACGGAACTGGATAGGGAAGTGCTCGACTACCTGTATCGGACCGGTGATCATATCATCATCCTGCTCAACAAGATCGACAAGCTAAAGCAAAGAGAGATTGCTCAGGTCGTTGCGGATACCAAAAACGAGGTCGCTGAGCGCGCCGACATCATTCCGTTTTCCGCACATGCCAAGCGGGGCGTCAAGGAATTTTGGAATACGCTGCAGGCCGCAAAATAAGCGGATTTCAATACGTGCGTAACTCACTAGCCAACCCTGCTCAGAGGAGTACAATAAAAATGTGGGGTGTATACCACATGGGGAAATTATTAAGTAACTTATATATAAACTATATGCTTACGACAATTGCAATTATCCTTCTCATTCTCTGGCTCCTGGGAGTTATCGGAGTCTACTCAATCGGTAGCTTTATTCACATCCTTCTCGTGATAGCGATCGTGATGTTTCTTATCCGCGTTATTCGGGGAGAGAATCCGCTTAGGTAACATACATCAATATGCAAAACGAAAATAATTCAGGTGTAAACACCGTGCTGCTTGTCATTGTCCTTCTTATCCTCGTAGCCGCCGGCGTGTGGTGGTTCAGGGGAAGCTCAGCGCCACAAGAGGCGCCTTCGGGCCAGCTTGACGTTGATGTCAGTTTGCCAACGGGATCGGGAGACCAGGGACAAAACTAGAGACGCTGCATCATCTTTGTGCGATTACTAACTGTGCTATAATCTGCAAGGTATCATGAACATACATATCAAAAGTACGAACTTCGGCATGACTCCCGAAATAGAGGGGCTTATCAGAAGCAAGATGTTTCCCATCGGCTCATATCTTGAGAAGAAGGAAGACGAGGAAGTGCTTGTCGAGTTCGAGGTGAGTCGTTCGACTCACCATAAGAAAGGCGACGTCTTTCATGCGGAAGCTAACGTGACGCATAAGGGTGACCTGTTTCGCGCGCAGACGAACAAGTTTGATATTCGTGTGGCCATTGATGACGTGCATAACCAGATCGAACGACAGATCCGCCGGTCACGAACCAAGCGCTTTGAGTTTCTCAAAAGCGGTGCGCGAGCAATTAAAGGAATGTTAAGGAAAAAGTAAATGGTTAAATTTTGGCAGGTTGTTGCGGTTCTGGGAGGTGTTTTATTCGTTGTAATTCTGTATAACATGGTTCAAAAATCGGAAGAGACAAGAGAGACTGTGATTGCGGGTACTGAGGAGCGACTGTATTCCGATGGTTCCAACGCAACATTTGTCACAAATTACGGAACGTTTACGATTGAGTTGGAGTCCGCAAAGGCTCCGAAGACCGTAGCGAACTTTACTAAGCTTGCTGAGACCGGATTCTATGACGGTCAGCGATTCCATCGCGTGATCGACGGATTCATGATCCAGGGAGGTGATCCTCTTTCAAAGGATACGGCGAAGAAGGCGGTATGGGGAACCGGGGGTCCTGGGTATACGTTTGCCGATGAGTTCGGGGAAGGACTCTCAAACGTTACCGGAACCATCTCTATGGCGAACGCTGGTCCTAACACCAACGGAAGCCAGTTCTTCATCAACGTTAACGATAACGTATTTCTGGACAAGAAGCATGCCGTTTTCGGACATGTGACAAGCGGCATGGATGTGGTGGTGAAGATCGCTACGACCGAGACCGATCCGGGTGATCGACCGGTCCAGGACGTCATCATTGAGAAGGTAACAATCAAATAAGCTAGCTGAGATAGCCGTTTCGGAACGACTCAAACGACATCGGACTCTTTCCCTCGGGAATGACCGAGTCGATGACGAAACCGGCTGAAGCGTCAAAATGGGCGGATTCGACCTTGACTCGGATCTGCCTGTTTTGTTTTTCAATGAAGAAAAAGAGCCCGGGCCACGGAGTCAAGGCAAGGTATTTGAGATACGTTCCGTAGTCGGTATCCGAAAGGGAAATTCGCCCGTCTTCTTTCTGGATCATTTTTGTAAATGTTGCTTTGGTGTGGTCCTGGGGTTGCTGCATGATCTCACCGTTCATAAACGGCTCAATGGTATCGGCGAGCATCGTTCCTCCAAGCCGCGCAAGCGCATCGTGCACTTCCTGCTTGCTCTCTGGCCACTGCTCAAACGCATGCGTATCCTGTCTGAGAATCGGTCCGTGGTCCATCTGGGCATCCATCAGCATGATGGTCACTCCCGTGTCCTTGCTGTCGTTCAGGATGGCCGTCTCGATCGGTGAGGCTCCGCGGTATTGCGGCAAAAGCGATGGGTGCACGTTGAGGCAGCCCTTCTTCGGGATGTCGAGAATCTTCTGCTTGATGATCTTTCCGTATGAGGCAACGACAAAGAAGTCATATGCGACCTCCGTATTTGGGCTGTGAGGAGGAAGCGTGAGCTCCTTTTCGTTCAGGATCTCGGGAGTAATGACCGGAATCTTGCTCTCTAGGCAGAACTCCTTGATCGGCGTCGGCGTAAGCACAAGCTTGCGACCCTTGGGCTTGTCAGGCTGCGTAATGCAGAGTGCCGGAACGTATCCGCGATCGATGAGCTGCTTGAGGACGATGATGCTGAACTCGTCGCTTCCAAAAAATGCAAAGGTATATGCCATGTGATTATTCTTTTTCCGGTTCGATCTCGCGAAGGTCCTTGGCATGGTCGATAAAGAGAACGCCGTCGAGATGGTCGATCTCGTGCTGGAAAATCTGCGCCATAAGACCGCGCGCGTCATAGGTGAACTCCTTGCCGTTCTCGTCGAACGCCCGCACGCTGACGCGGCTTGAGCGTCGGGTCTTCCCGTACCACCAGCGGCAGGAGAGGCATCCTTCCTCCATGACCTTCTTGTCACGCGAGCGCTTGATTATCTCTGGATTGATGTATACCAGCGGTGCGGTGATCTCCGCGTCAAAGATGTGAGGAGAGACGACAAAGACGCGCTTGGAGTAGCCGATCTGCGGTGCCGCCAAGGCGACACCGTCGTTTTGCGACTTGAGGGACTCGAACATTTCCTTGATCATGGTCTTGGTTTCAGACTTGGAAATTGCAGAAACCGCAACCGGCGCTGCGATCTTTCTGAGTACGGTATCATCCTGCTGTACGATTTTTTTCATGGGTAAGGGTTAAAATATATTGTCTGCCTGTATCACTACTTTAATATATTGTGGCAAGGCCCTCAACTTCTCGACCAACTTCTCATGTGGCCAGGCATCCGCCTCCAGGCGGATGAGAAGGCCGTACGTCAGCCTGTTTTTGTTTGTCTGGGTCAGGATCGGGTACCCGAATATCTCAAAGTCCGACAGGAACTTCTTGAGCTGCTCGGCTTCCTTCTGTACGACTGTGGGTGCTCCCTGGACTACGAGCTTGATCATGAATGAGTAGGGAGGATACTTGTACGTCCTTCGGTCCTTAAGTTCCGCCCGTACGAACTCCCTGATGTTTCCCGAATGTGCGAATCCGATGATGGGTGACTCGGGATTTCGCGTCTGCAAGAGGAACGTTTTTGAGGCCAGGGATTTGGCGCGCAGCAGGTTGGTCAGTATGCGCTCATGGATGCTGAAGTCGGGAATGGAGAACATGCTGTCTATCGAGACAACGGCAATGTGCTCGATCTCTTCCTTGGTATACAGCAGGGCCATTTCCGTTCCGATAAGGATTGCTCCGGGCGTGTTGTAGTAGTCCGCAATCATTCTGCGTGCCTGCTTCTGGGTTTTGACGCGGTCGCTGTTGAATACGAACGTAACGGCATGCGGGAACTTGTCGTGTATGAACTGCTCGATTGACTCGGTGGCGACGCCGAGCGTCTTGAGCCTCCAGCTACCGCAGTGCTTGCACAGCTCTCCCGCATGGCGGTGCTCGTTGCAGCGATGGCAGAGGAAGTAGTTTGAGCGCTCGGTCGCGTCCTTTCCGTGCAGCACCATTGGCGAGTCGCAGTTCTCGCACTTTACAGTATGTCCGCAGTCCATGCATACGATCGTCGGGGCAAGCCCGACGCGCGCGCAAAGCAGCATGACGTGCTCGCTGGCCTGGTGCGCTTGGTTGACCATCTCGACAAGCTGGGGAGAGAAGATAGAGAACTGGTCTCCCTGCGTGTGGTCGCGGGTGTTCATGGCGATGACCTCGGAGTGCGCCGTAGTCAGGGCCCGGTACTTGAGCGGTGAGTACTCGTGCATGGTGAACTGGTCGATCTTGAGATTGCTCTCCAGTCTCAGGATCAGGTCGCCGACCACGAGACGGGCGCCGAGGTTCTTGGCATACATCTCAAGCAGAACGCGATAATCGACGTACGGCGCACTCTGGCTCTTATAGAGTCGGGATGATTCCTTTTCGATCACTACGGACCCGATCTTCGAGAGGGGAATAAAGGCATAGTGCCCGGTCGCCACGACGAGAATCGGTTTCGGATTCTTTCCTGCCTCGGTCCACCTGCGGGCAAGGTCTGACTTCTTGACGTGGCTTGAGAGCAGGTAGGAATTCTCGACGATTCCCTTTGAGAGTTCTCCGAACGCGTACTCCGCGTCTTCGATAGTCGGACATACCAGGAGAACCGACTTCTTCTTGGCAAACTCCTCGCGGATGAGGCGCTTGTAGCTCGAGTACCGCTCTGCGTCCGGTTCCTGAATCGCGTACTGCTCCGTCGACTCCTGCTTTGCCACGGTGTCCGTATGGGGGATCTTGTACGTGTTGATGTCCCTCATCACGAACTGGGGGACGATGGACGTGCTGAGCGCGCCGATCGAGGTCGCGTAAAACCTCTCCGCGTCCCTGAGTGTCGCTACGAGGGCGGTATTGAAAATGGTCTCCTTGTAGATGGACTTGATCTTCTTGAGGCTGAAGTCGGCCTGCTTGATGTCGGTCTTGTCGCTTTCGGCGTTCTGCACGTCAATCACGAAGCCCTGGTGCGTCTTGTTCTTGATGTCGAACGTGACGATGTTTCCAATCGACACGTCTTTGGTTGTGAAGTAGGTGAGATATTCGGTTCGAAACCCTTTCTTAAAGGGTACAACCTTGAGGATATTCATACCTTGGTTCTATCATTTTTTTGCCTAAAAATAAAGGCGCATTTCGGATAAAACAAAAGGCCTGTGATCCCGAAGGGATCACAGGCCACGCGCATCGTCAGTCAGAACTGGTAACCGCTCAGAGCAAGCCAAAATGCCAGGGCGCCTAAAAGCGCAAGAGCCAGGACCAGAGGACAGGCCGGATGGTCAAAGAGCATGGTATGTGCGGTGTCTGCGATGGTCTGTGCGGTAGAACCGAGTTTCTGCTTAACGATACGTGACGACGATTTTGGGAGCATTCCGCGGAATTTTGACATCTTTTAGATAAAACGTCAATCCATTCATTTTCTTACCGAAATGCCGTATAGTACGGTCATGTCATTTTTCGCGCCTAAGCTTGGTATTGATCTCGGTACTGCAAACACGCTCGTGTTCATCCCTGGCAAGGGGGTTGTTCTGAATGAGCCGTCAGTCGTTGCGGTTTCTGAGATCGACAACAAGATCCTTGCGGTCGGAAACGAGGCCAAGGAAATGGTGGGACGAACTCCCGAGAGCATCATGGCCTATCGGCCGATGCGAGACGGCGTGATCGCGGACTACCGCGTAACCGAGGCCATGCTCCGCTACTTTTTTACCAAGGCCCTGGGCAAGTGGAATATCTTTAAGCCCGAGGTGATGATCTCTGTACCTGCTGGAATTACCTCTACCGAGCGTCGAGCCGTGGTCGAGGCTGCCATGAAGGCCGGGGCCAAGAACGCGTATATCGTGAAGGAGCCGATTCTGGCCGCCATCGGTGCGGGTATTCCGATTTATGAGGCGCACGGACACATGATCGTCGACATTGGAGGAGGGACGACAGACGTTGCGGTAATCTCTCTGGGAGGAATCGTGGCTTGCACGTCCGTAAAATGTGCGGGTGACCGAATCGACCAGTCCATCATCGACTACATCAAGAAGACCTTCAACCTGGCGATCGGAGACAAGACCGCCGAGCAGATCAAGCGAGACGTGGGATCCGCGGTGCTGCTTGAGGACGAGCTGGAGATGACGATCAAGGGACGAGACTACCTGTCCGGGCTTCCTCGCTCAACAACCGTCAAGACCAACGAGATCGTAAAGGCCATCAGCAAGGACCTCAAGGAGATGGTCAAGGCCATCAAGGCGGTGCTGCAGGAGACTCCGCCGGAGCTTTCCTCCGACATCATCGACCGCGGAATCATCATGACCGGAGGAACATCTCAACTGCGCAACCTGACCGAACTCGTATACCGCAAGACCGGCGTGAAGGCGATTCTGGCAAAAGACGCGCTGTACTGCGTCGCAAAGGGGACAGGAATCGCCATCGACCACCTCGATACCTACAAGAAGAGCATTATTGCCAAGCGATAAGGTTGTATACTGTACATATGCTTCACAGCCTCACCAAGGAGAATCTTCACCATACGAACATATGCATAGGAAAGCGCGAAGATGTCATCGCTGACATTGATACGCTGATTTCACGCATCTCTGGCGAGGTAAGCCAGATTGAGCGACTCGTATACGAGTACGATAAGTTTCTTATCGAGGATGCGAGGCATATTTTTTCGATCCATCTGCACAAGACCGCCAAGGACGCGATGCAGGTTATCTGCATCGCCTTCAACTCGACCAACGTCGAAAGCCAGAACAGCCTTCTCAAGATGCTCGAGGAGCCGCGTTCAAATACGTACTTTTTCATCATTATTCCGAGCAAGAAGAGCATTCTGCCAACCGTTCTGTCCCGAGCGCAGGTGTTCGAGTACAAAAAGGAAGTTGAGATTTCAGGCGATACCCTGAAGTTCATCCAGGCGACTCCTGCCAAGCGGCTCGACACGGTCAAGAGGATGCTTGATGACCTCAAGGCCGAAAAGCGCACCAAGCAAAGCATCGTCGAATTTGTTGAAGAGGTCGAGCGTCATGCGCACGAGCAGGGGAATTATGTGACGCTGAAGAGGCTTCTTGAGATCAAGGACTACATCAAGGACCAGGGCGCTTCGGTCAAGCAGTTGTTGGAGTATATAGCGGTAGAATTATAGGCCTGCGAAGGCGTCTTCTCTCACGTAGGCTTCGGCCCATGGGACCTGCAGAATTGCTCGAGAAAGACGCCTTCGCGGGACCCCCTTGACTATTTTTTGGGCAGGAGTAGACTCAGGGATAAGTTAGTTCCTTGTTCTCACGCAAGGAGAAGCCCAAAGGGTTCGCTGCACGGTATCGGGTTACAGTCTGGGGGGACTGAGCTCGACGACTGCGGCGAACCCCTTTCTTTTTATACGACAAAAAGCATTTGTTTTTTGGTCTTTTTCAGGTAAAATCGTCTTATGCAAGACATCATAAAATCACTCAAAACCAAGAGCGAGGACATCAAGAAGTGGCTCGCCAAGGAGCTTTCGACCCTGCGAACCGGACGGGCAACCGTGACCATTCTGGATTCCGTATTCGTTGAGGCGTACGGATCAAAGTCGCCGATCAACCAGGTGGCCAATATCAACGTGGAGGATGCCAAGACCATCAAGATTTCGGCCTGGGACAAGTCGATCGTTAAGTCGATTGAGCAGGCTATCCAGAAGGCCGATCTCGGGCTTTCCATAACGGTAAACGATGCCGGAATTCGAGTTACGTTTCCAGACCTCACGACTGAGACCCGGCAGAACCTCGTAAAGCAGGCGTACAAGAAGGTGGAAGAGGCAAAGGTGTCGATCCGAACCGATCGAGCCGATGCGATCAAAAAGCTCGAGCAGTTTGCCAAGGATAACTCTGTGTCTGACGACGACCTGAAGCGCGCAAAGGACGAGGTGCAGAAGGTGATCGACGACGTCGTAAAGGAATTCGACGCGTCCGGGGACGCCAAGGAGAAGGAAATCATGACTCAGTAATATGTCCATTCTCATTTTTATCATTGTCCTCGGAATCCTGATATTCGTGCATGAGCTGGGACATTTTCTCGTTGCCAAGAAGTCGGGAGTTCGGGTAGACGAATTCGCCATCGGGTTTCCGCCACGAATCTTCTCGTTCAGAAAGGGAGAGACGGAGTACAGCCTCAACCTTATTCCCTTCGGAGGATACGTGAAGATCTTCGGAGAGACTCCGGAGGACGGTGCTACGGACAAGGCAGCCAAGAACAGCCTCATAAACAAGTCCAAGTTCACTCAGGCGCTTGTCATGGTTGCCGGAGTTACATTCAACGTCATCCTTGCGGCCCTTATCTTCTTCATCCTGTTCATCAAGGGAGTCGAGTTCAATACGGAGCTTGTTCCGTACGTAACAGAGGAATCTCAGGTGCGCGTAACCTACGTAGTCGAGGATTCTCTTGCTGATCAGTCAGGCATCGTTCCCGGGGATATTGTGAAGTCCGTCCAGGTTCAGGACGGTGACGTCATCACCGAGCATGAGGAAATGTTGGCGACGCTGTTTGCTACCGAAAAGCAGCCTACGACCGTGGTGGCAGAGAGTGCGAATCGGGGACAGTATGAGGTGACGTTTACGCCGCAGACTACCGACACCAAGTTCGGCTTCTCTCTGACCGACAGCGTCTACATCCAGACCAATGTCCTTACGGCGGCCAAGTACGCGTTCTTCGCTACGGGGCACATGTTCAAGCTGACGTTTGTCGGACTTGTCGAATTCTTCGGCGATCTCTTTACGGGTCGGGCGAACATGCAGGAAGTTGCGGGTCCTGTCGGCATCGTAGGTCTTGTGGACCAGGCGGCCGAGAACGGCCTGAACGACCTTCTGGTTCTTACTGCGATCATCTCCATCAACCTTGCGGTGCTTAACCTGATGCCGTTTCCCGCGCTCGACGGAGGCCGGCTTGCGGTCATTGTTATCGAATCGATCATCCGACGAGATCTTGATTACAAGAAGGTTGCGGTGGTGAACCTCGTCGGATTCGTTCTTCTGATTTCGCTGATGATTTTACTCACCGTACATGACGTACGTAACCTGCTGTAACAATACATAACCATGAGACTCTCACAGATTTTTACCAAGGTACGAAAGGACGCTCCCAAGGACGAGCAGTCAAAAAACGCACAGCTGCTCATCAAGGCGGGATATGCCCATAAGGAAATGGCGGGAGTGTATTCGCTTCTGCCTTTCGGCGTTTCTGTAAACGAAAAGATCAAGGCGGTCGTGCGCAAGCACATGAACAAGCTCGGCGGACAGGAGATCAGCATGTCTGCGCTTCAGAATCCCGAAATCTGGAAGACGACCAATCGATGGGACGACGATGTGGTGGATAACTGGTTCAAGACCAGGCTCAAGAACGATA
>CBKWTF010000014.1:0-11473 GCA_966677695.1 uncultured bacterium
CGAAAAGGGCGGCGCCGTACAGCGCCGCCCTTTTCCATTGATTTTCCCCAAAAATACTGTACACTGCGCAGACAATAGCATTTATTCATAACACCAAAACGGTATGGCAGACAATTACAAAATCATTTCACAAAAGGATCGCGCAGAGTGCGAGAAGGAGGTTTCTATCGAGATCTCAGCCGAGTACATCGAGACCTTTTCAGACAAGGCGCTTGCCGATTTCTCCAAGGAGATAGAGATTCAGGGATTCCGAAAGGGAAACGCCCCGGCCAACATGGTAAAGGAGCGCGTCGGAGAGTTCCGGATTTTTGAGGAGGCTGCTCAGCGTGCGATCCAGCAGGTCATCCCGGAGATTCTCGCCTCAGAGAAGTTCGACGCCATCACCATGCCGCACGTGCACATGACCAAGCTTGCCCCTGGCCAGCCTGTCGAGTTCATGATGCACTTCTACGTCATGCCCGAGGTTGAGCTCGCCGACTACAAGAAGATTGCCAAGTCAGTAAAGAAGGAGGAGTCAAAGCTGACGGACGAGGAACTAAGCGGCTACATCGAGCAGATCCTGAACTCCAAGGCGACCAAGAACGAGGCCGGAGAGTCCGTAAAGCCTGAACTGACCGACGAGTTCGTACAGACACTCGGAAACTTCAAGGACGTCGCCGACTTCAAGAAGCAGCTGACCGAGAACATGCAGGGTGACAAGGATACCCAGGCAAACCAGAAGCGACGCCTGCAGATCATGGAGGAGATCATCAAGGAGACCAAGATGAAGATGCCTGAGGTGCTGGTCGAGGAGGAGCAGCACAAGATGTTCGACGAGTTCCGCGGACGAGTCGAGAGCATGAAGATGAACTTCGAGGAGTATCTTGGAGCGATCAAGAAGACCGAGGAGGAACTCAAGGCCGAATGGAAGGAGGACGCGACCAAGCGAGCCAAGATGAACATGATCCTGCCTAACATCGCGAACAAGGAGGGGCTCAAGCCGAGCCAGGACGCGATCGACCACGAGATCAAGCATCTCAAGGAGCATTATGCCGACCTGGATGAGGCGCGAGCGCGAGTCTACATCGCGAGCGTACTCACCAACGAGGAGGTGTTCAAGTTTTTGGAGACGCTGTAGATAAAAGATGAAGAAAAGGGGCCGCGCATTGCGCGGCCCCTTTTAAGTGAAAACAGACCCCGCGAGCGAGCGCTCAAGCGAGGTCTGTGTGATTGAATACCGCATCTCGATGCTCAGCCTTTTTCAGGCTGACTTACGGTCCCTTCTTCCTTTGCGGGAAAAAATTCGATACCAGTAACTGCTTCGAGAATTCTAAGCGTCGCCGCGATAGCGACACCTGCAGGACAGGCTCCCTTCAAAAGAAGGATGAAAAAATGGGTCATCACGCTTTCGGAACCGTTCTTCCCCTCGGAGATTGAGGAAAGAAGAATGAATGCAAGGATCCAAACAAAGAATCCTGTCCAGACCGAAGCCCACATCATCTTATTTCTGCGCCGTTCAATATTCATGGTTGAGTAAAGGACTTATTTATATAATAACATATATTATATAAAAAGTCAATGTTAGCCCAACAGTACCAAACCTGTCGCCGCAATCGCTGCTGTCTCCGTCTTCAGCACGTTTTCTCCCAGTTTGTATATCCTGAGACCCTTTTCCTTATATAGCGCGATTTCCTCTTTTGAAAATCCTCCTTCCGGTCCGATAAGAAGCGCGATCTCCTCGTCCCTATCAGGTGCGCTGAATTTCTTTCCCTCTACGTCAAAAACAATAGGTGCGTGACTCTCTAAGGCCTGGGCCAGCTTCTGTACCGGATGCAGTATCGGCGTATCCACTCGTTGGGCCTGCTCGCTCGCCTCCTCGATGATCTTGCGGCTGCGCTCGACGTTTATGTCGGTCTTGATGGTTCTGTCTGAAACCAATGGATAGAAATCAGTTATGCCGATCTCCGTGCACTTCTCGAGGATCAGCTCGAACTTGTCCTTCTTTGGTATGCAGAAGAAGAGGGCTACCTTTCGCTTGCTTTTCCCATTCAGCTCGTGGGTCAGCAGCACCTGCACGCTGCTTTTGGTGATGGACCTGATTCGTCCCTCGAACGTTCCCTCGAAGGTACGCACCACGACCGCCTCATCCGTCTCGAGCCGCAGCACCCTTACGATCTGCTTTACGACGTCGCTGTCCTGGATATCAAACATCTCCCCGACCTTGGGCGTCTCGTGCGTTCCTGAAATGGTGAACCAGTGGATTTTCTTCATGTGTTTTGCTGTATGGCGGCTGGCAGGGCGCAATTTGATTTGCCGCCGCTTTTTATGTATTGTAGCGATACATTAGCAGACTGTAACAAAATATACCATGTTAATTCCAACAGTAATCGACAAGTCCCAGTTCGGAGAGCGCGCATATGACATCTACTCCCGCCTTCTCAAGGACCATATTATTTTTCTGGGAGACGCCATCGACGATCACGTAGCCAGCCTCGTCATCGCGCAGCTGCTGCACCTGCAGGCGACCGATCCTAAGAAGGACGTATATTTGTACGTAAACTCACCCGGAGGTTCCGTAACCGCCGGTCTTGCCATCATCGACACCATGAACCACATCAAGAACGACGTGGCGACAGTCTGTGTCGGAATGGCCGCTTCGATGGGCGCCATGATCCTTTCTTCCGGAGCCAAGGGAAAGCGATTCGCCCTGCCTAACTCAGAGATTATGATCCACCAGCCTCACGGAGGAATGGAGGGACAGGTGTCAGACATCGAGATCAGAACCAAGCTCTACATCAAGCATAAGGAGAACCTGACCAAGATGCTTGCCAAGAACACGGGCCAGGACGTCAAGAAGGTGGAGAAGGACATGGATCGAGACTTCTTCATGTCATCTGACGAGGCCAAGAAGTATGGAATTATTGATAAGGTGCTGAACTAGCCTTAGATACCACGGTTACCGTGTACCAAACGGCCGCTTGCAAGCGGCCGTTTGGCGTTATATTGTTGCATCTAAGTACAACCACAAACCAAATACTGCATACTGCCATGATTGCTGGACTCATCTTCTATTTTTGCGCCTTCGTGCTCTTGATTGTGCTGTTGGTCAGCATCGAGGATATCGCGGACTGGCTTCTTGCTCGTCCTTGGATTCCTCGCGTATTTCGCCCTGTCCTGCGCTGGGTGTCAGAATGGAACTACAAGAAGGGCTGGATTCTCTTCGGGGTCTGGGCGATTCTCGCTCTCGGCTTGCCTACCGTATATGAGTTTCCGCGATGGGGAATCGGAAACAAACAGTCGACCTGGGTGTTCTCAAGACACGGCTGGCCGGATCAGAAGAACGGATTTCGTCCTGTACGGCAGTTGCCCTGGTACGGAATGCCTCATTCGTTTTCTTGGCATGACGTGATCCTGTCGCAAGAAATTCCCGTCGGGCCGGTCAGGACGTCCTCCGTATTCGTCATTGAGGACGCCAAGCTCTTCAAGAAATACCGGATTACTCTTGAGCTTCGGGGTGAGAGCTGGCTTGATTTCCTTTTGGACATTAACAATGCCCAGCCGTCGCGATCCGTGTTCTGTCTCCATGATGTGAGTCTCGTGCTCAACAACTTCTCCTGCGTTCTTCAGCAGGCCCAGATGCCCATCGATGACGTGCCGGAGCATGCGGAAGTACTGTGCAACAGGTGGCTTGAAAGCCAGGATATCGACGCGGTCCGTGCCGTACTGGTTAGCGTGGAAAACGTTGCCAATCCGGAGCGGAATGTCTGGATTCAGCAGTAAGGCTGTGGCAAGGTTTAAAGTAGGCCCGGATTCCCTTTGGGAATCCGGGCCTTTTCTTTTTTTATGCCACCAAGCGATATTCGATCTTTCGTACCCACTCCTGTCCTGCGGCCGTCTTTTCCCATCGTGCTGCATCAAAGGTGCGGTTCAGTACTCGGTTTACCATGACTGATTCGATGCATGCCTGCGCAAAGATGGCCCTGTCCGAGGCCGAAAGCATTCCTTGAACGAAAAGCTCGCAGATATCCGCGAGTATCAGGGGATTCAGGCGCTCCATATGCCGCGGTCTGTCCTTGAAACATGAGATTCGCTTTCCTGCCAGGACCGTCATGTCCGCGACTCGCTTGCGTGGGCTGTTTCCAGGGATGAACTTCATGGCTTCGGTTATACCTCAAAACGTCAAAGTATTCAATCAAAATGACAGGTTGCCCTCCCCTTCCTTTTAGACTAGTATGCAAGCATGTTTGGTCTCAGTCCCGTAATCATTGCCGTAATCGTCGCCGCCTCTGCGGGTCTGGCCGGAATTGCCATCGGATGGTTCCTACGCTTCATTATCGCGCTTGGGCAAAAGGGGTCGATGGAGCTCGAAATCAAGGAAATGATGCTCGAGGCCCGCGAGGAGGCCGAGCGCATCGCCCAGGAGGCCAATGAGCAGGCCGTGGACGTCGTGCGCGACGCCCAGGAGGAGGCGAAGCTTATCCGAGAAAAGGCCGCCAAGACCGAAGAGCGCCTGATCAACCGGGAGAACCTGCTCGACAAGCGGCAGCTTGATCTGGATGAGGAGCGCGACGCCCTGCAGCAGACCGAAACCGAACTCAAGTCTCTTACTGAGAAGACAGAGGAGGTGAGGGGTCGGTTGGTTCAGAAGCTGTCCGAGGTCGGCAACCTGTCCGTCAGCGATGCGCAAAAGGAGCTCGTCGCCCTCATTGAGCGTGACTTTGACGAGGACCTGACCGTACGCCTGCACAAGCTCGAGCTTGCCGGCAAGGAAAAGCTCGAGCAGCGAGCGCGTGACATCATCGTCTCCTCCATCCAGCGCATGTCCACGTCTGTCGATACCGAGATATTCTCGACCAACGTCAACCTGGAGGAGGACGCCATTAAGGGAAAGATCATCGGAAAGGAAGGGCGTAACATCAAGACCTTCGAGCGGCTTACGGGCGTTGAGCTGCTGGTGGACGACACGCCGTCGATGGTAAGCATCTCGTCGTTCGATCCTGTCAGGCGCGCGGTAGCCAAGATAGCCCTTGAGCACCTCGTAAAGGACGGGCGCATCCAGCCGGCCAAGATCGAGAAGGCGGTCGGAGACGCCGAGAAGGAGGTGCAGAAGATCATTCGCGAGAAGGGCGAGCAGGCGGCGTACGAGTGTGGCGTATTCGGACTGGATCAGAAGGTGCTCCATATTCTCGGACGTCTGTACTTCAGAACGAGCTACGGACAGAACGTGCTCAACCACTCCATTGAGATGGCTCACGTTGCCGGCATGATTGCCGAGGAGGTCGGCGCTGACGTGCGCGTGGCCAAGGCGGGAGCCCTGGTGCACGATATCGGAAAGGCGCTCGACCACGAGGTTCCCGGAAGCCATGTGGAGATCGGACGCCGAGTCCTCCAGAAGTTCAATACCAATCCCGAGATCATCAAGGCCATGCAGTCCCACCATGACGAGTATCCGCATGAGAACGTTGAGGCCGTTATCGTCACCATCGCTGATGCCATCTCAGGAGGTCGTCCCGGCGCGCGACGCGAGAATGTCGAGAACTTCATCAAGCGGCTCGGCGAACTCGAGACCATCGCAAACAGCTTCGAGGGCGTCGAGAAGTCATATGCCCTTTCTGCAGGCCGCGAAATCCGCATCTTCGTTACGCCTGAGAAGGTTTCGGACCTTGAGGCCCATGACCTGGCGCGAAAGATCGCCCTTCGCATAGAGGAAGAGCTCAAATATCCGGGAGAGATCAAGATTACGGTCATCCGAGAGAGCAAGATCGTTGAATTTGCACGCTAATTTTGACATTTGTCAAATTCTATTTCGTATTTTCTCTTATGTTGCACAATATAATGGATTTCCTATAATAATATCAGCTTGAAATAAGCAAATTAGCAGTTTTAAATTATTTGATCATGAACAAAGCAGTTCTCGTAGAGAAGGTTCAGGCAGTACTTGGCGGAACCAAGGCGGACGCTGAGCGAGCAGTAGATGCACTCTTCGATGCCATCACAGGTGAGCTTAAGAAGGGAGGAGAGGTTTCAGTAGCAGGATTCGGTATCTTCTCAGCGAAGAAGCGAGCCGCTCGAACCGCTCGAAACCCTCGAACCGGTGAGACCGTGAAGGTTCCAGCAATGAACGTTCCTAAGTTCCGAGCGGCAAAGGCGCTTAAGGACGCTGTAAAATAAATTTAGTTTATAGTATGCACAACGAAAAGGCCCCGTACGGGGCCTTTTCGTTTCAGGACAACACTGCAATGAAAAAGGCGCGTCATCATGACGCGCCTTTTTCATTGTGTGCGGGCGGGGGGAATCGAACCCCCATCCACTGCTTGGAAGGCAGTTATTCTACCACTAAACTACGCCCGCAAATGAGGAACAGAATGGGTACTCGTATACATTCTTTCCGAATGAAGCGAATGTATGAGCGTTAGCTCATACGTCCGCAGGCTCTATGCGGTTGTCGCACAGTTCACTGAATATAGCAGAAAAGGACGCGTTAATCAATGCCACCCTATCCGCTCAATGATATACTTGGGCATATGCCGTTTCTCATACGAGTTGCACTTCAGCGAATAGCGATCGGTGCCGTCTCCCTTCTCGGGTTTTGGGGTGTAAACCCGGACATTGCTCCTCCGACTCCCGAACTCGTCCAAGAGGTTCAGTTTCGCCAAGACGGTCTGGTGGATCAGGTTCTCAGTCCTGCCGAACGGTCTCAGACAACCCCTGATACATCGGAGGCCGCCAAGCGCATACAGAATATCGAGCAGAAGATTGTTGATACCCAGCGCGAGCTGACAGAAACGCTGACCCTGCCTATTACCGAAGGAATTGCGCGGGAAGCGGTTCCGTCTGCGGGTCCTTTCGCGCAGCAGGATGCCGGTTTCAGCATCGAGGACGTCGTGGTGAACGTTGTCTGTATGGAAAAGACAATCGCGTATACCAAGCTGTCGACTGGAAGCGGAGTCGTCATTTCTCCTACCGGCCTTGTTCTTACAAACGCGCATGTTGCCTATCCGTTCCTGCAGAGCCCACAGTTTGATCGAAATACCTATTCGTGCAGCGTGAGACGCGAGAATATCCCGAACTTCGGCTATAACGCCGAGATCGTCTATTATCCGATTGACTGGCTTAATGCCAACAGCGAAGTGATCAAGGATCCGTCTCCTGTCGGAACCGGTGAGGACGACTATGCCATCCTTGCGATTACCACCCCTATCGGTCCTGCTCCTCGATCCACAAGCTTTCAGGCTGCGTCCCTGGCAGTATCCGTTTCGGACCTTCGTGCAGAGACACCGGTGACGGTTGCCGGATATCCAAGCGTGAACAGCGGCGTATTCGACGTCGACGCGAATCCCGGCCTTAAGGTTGCCCAGAGTACGATCAAGGAGTTCTTTACCTTTTCGACACGGTCGCTCGACATTATGCAGACGGGGGTGAACCAGGTTGCGCGTCGAGGCTCCTCCGGCGGCGGCGTGTTTAGCGGCAACAACCTTTACGGACTTATTGTGACTACGAACCAGAATGACGAAGGGTCATATGTAAACGCGCTTACCCTTCCGTATATCAAGCAGGATTTTAGGAATGATACGGGACAGGAGCTGGACGAGTTCGTATCCAAGCCGCTCGATTCCCTCGTGTCTCAGTTTTCTTCCACATACAAAATCAGGCTGCAGGACCTTATCTCTCAGAGTTTAGAGCAGTAACAAGCTGAACGAGCTTGTCCATGTTGTCCCCTTCCTGCACCTTGTTGTTTCTTGTGAAACCGCATGACAGGCAGGTCTGAGTTATAACCAGCGCGTTTGTTGGTCCGGAGACGGAGACTGGCTTCATGAGCCCTCCGCAGTCCGCTGCCCTGTCTCCTGGCGCAATATCGACATGCTTGCTGTAGAAACACTCGTGGCAGTGGTTCGTATATCCGTTGCCTTCAGTAAAGGTCCCGCAGTTTCCGCAGGTAAAATCCTCTTTGTTCCTTGTGAAACCTTTGAGCATAGAGCTTGATTAGGTTATTTGTCGGGGCGCCGGGATTCGAACCCGGAGTCACTCGCTCCCAAAGCGAGCATGTTAGCCGTTACACCACGCCCCGATACAGGCTGGCTGTCACACTACAATACCCTATATCTCATTATTTTTCAATCGAAATAGGCGTCCGCATGCTCTACCAGGTTGAACACCCTGTTTCTGAGGTCTACGAGAGCAAGGTCAATCTGGATCTCCGACTCAAGCAGCTTGTGCATATAGCAATACACCTTGACCGTCTTTATAAAGCGTCTCAGTTTGACCGTGTGAAAGTTCTCAGCCGGATTATACGGCCCGTACGTGCCCTTAACCTCGATAAAGTGAACGATATTGTCTTTTCGGGCAATAATGTCGATCTCACCATATTTGCTGCGATAATTCATCTCTATAATGCGGTACCCAAGACTTTCCAGTATCTTTGCGGCTGTTTCCTCGCCCTTTCTCCCCTTTTTCGTAGACATCTGCACAGTATGCGCTGAGGTTACTCATGAAACGCTCAAGTTCCAATAAAAGACTACCTAAAAGCCAACCATTCCACATAAAAGACGTCTTTTATACACATATCCCCATAGTTATCCACAGTTTTGTTGATAAATAATGCTCTGAAATGTGGATAAGGACAGGATAACGGCCAAAACGTATGTCCTACACTCTCAAAGACTATGCGTATTTCTTGAAATATAAGGGTCTGTGAGATATCATAGAAAACGTCGCGGGTATATGTGCGTAGCCATATTTCCGCTTCGTTCGGCAGGGATGGCTATGAATAGCCATCCCGTACCTCACTCGCGGGTATAGTTTAGTGGTATGATACGTCCTTGCCATGGACGAGACGGGGGTTCGATTCCCCCTACCCGCACCACGTTGTTTTTATTAACCATTAACCTAAAACGCCCCTACTGTAGTGATACAATAAGGACGTTATAGGTATTGTGTGCTCTCGGAGGGATTCGAACCCCCAATAACGGTTCCGAAGACCGTCGTGATATCCATTTCACCACGAGAGCATGTTGTTTGTTAACGACCGGTGCTGTTCCGGGTACTAATTGAATCCTGATTCGCTTTGCTCATAAGGATTCAATGTCGCACCACGAGAGCGTACTGGCCATTCTATACGAAAATGTCAAAAAGTCCACTATTTCTACAGATTCCAGGGGATGTTACACGAGTAACAGAAAAGCTCGAGGCGGCAGGCTTCGAGGCCTTTCTCGTTGGGGGCTGCGTTCGAGACCATATTATGGGGGTCAGTCCTAAGGATTATGACGTTACAACTGACGCCACACCAGAGCAGATCATAGACCTGTTTGGTGAGGAGGAGACGTTTTATGACAATCCGTTCGGTACCGTCGGCGTAAAGACTGATTCTGAAGACCCTACCCTGAAAGTGATCGAGGTTACGCCATATCGCCTGGAGTCAGGATACAGCGACAACCGTCATCCTGACTCCGTACGATTCAGTCAAAGGCTGGAGGACGACCTTGCTCGACGAGACTTTACCATAAACGCCATAGCCTACTCCCCTTCTAAAAGACATATTGTTGACCTTTATGAGGGCATAAAGGACATAGAGCAAAAGGTTATTCGGACTGTCGGTGATCCGGATCTGCGGTTCGGAGAGGATGCTCTGCGTCTTTTACGAGCCGTCCGATTCGCCGCACAACTAGACTTTATGATTGAGCAGACGACATTTAACTCAGTATGTGTTAATCATGAAACACTTAAAAACGTTTCACGTGAAAGAATTAAGGATGAGTTTTCAAAACTATTGCTTACAAAAAATCCCTCTGTCGGCATGTTTATGCTCCTGCAGTCTCAGCTGCTTAATCATATATCAATAGATCTTGTTAACGCTGCCGGTGTTTCTCAGAACAAGCAGGCCCATAAGTACGACGTCTTTGAACACTTGGTCCGATCTCTGCAATATGCTGCTGACCAGGATTTCAGCTTCGAAGTGAGACTCGCCGCGTTGTTCCATGATATTGCAAAGCCGCACACCAAGCGTATTACAAATGGTAAAACGACGTTTTTTGGTCATGAAGTAGTCGGGGAACGTGTTACACGAACAACGTTACAAGAATTAAAGTTTTCACGTGAAACAATTGACTATGTGTCTCTGCTTGTGCGATGGCATATGTTCTTCTCTGATCCTGACGAGATTACTCTTACTGCGGTTCGGCGCATGATTGCACGGGTAGGAGAGACGGCGATCTGGGATCTTATCAAGCTGCGCCAGTGTGACAGGATCGGAACTGGTCGACCGAACGCCAATCCGTACCGGCTTCGAAAGTACGTTTCGATGGTAGAGGAGGCGCTCAAAGCCCCGGTATCCCTAAAGATGCTCAAGGTGGACGGTGCGTTACTCATGAAACATGGGTTTGTACCAGGAAAAACACTTGGAAATGTTCTCTACGCCCTGTTCGATGAGGTACTCGAGGATCCAGTCAAAAACACAGAAGAGTACCTTGTAGCCAGGGCTACGGAGCTTCAGGGGCTATCTGACAGGGATCTTGAGACCCTGGCTCAGAAGGGAAAGGACGCCCTTAAGCAGGAGAATGATGAGCAGGTGGCCGAGATCCGGAAAAAGTACAACGTAGATTAAGTGAACGCCACTACGACCATGTGGTATAGACCTTGTTACTCATGAAACCTATCCTGGACGTTTCATGAGTAACACAAGACGAGCCGCCGGAATTCCGGCGGCTCGTCTTGTGTAGTTTTGTGTATATAAATAAAAAGCCACCCGGGATGCGATGGGTGAGGCTTCGAAAGGGGTTTCGGAGCCTCGAAAGGCATGTTTGGGTGGCTGTTTGTGAAACGTCTCGTCTCACCTTGTTCAGATCCACACCAGACATAGGTTTCTGGATGCACTAATTTGGAATACGGCATCTTGCAGACCACTAAGGCTGGGCATTCATGTGGATTCCCTTACCAATCCTCACCGCTTAACGATATTGCCTTGAAATGGCTAGTATGCGCGGGCGAAGGGACAGAATAAGGTGAAGGTTCAACGTGACACATTTTGTTCATGTATCAGACTGCGGGGGCACGCAAATCTGTAGGGATGAACGAGAGAAATGTTGGTATGTTTTATTTATGTTGTAGAAAGAACTGGAAGGTACTCGAGTCACTGGCCAGCGACTTCCTACTTAGTATATGTCCTTTAAAAAATATCGTAAAGGACAGTATGTGCATAAGTGGGGATAAGTGTCCTTTATGTCTTATATCCTTATTTTGCAAGCTACAGGACAGTGATCTGATCCCAGGATGTTGTCCCTTATGAACAAGTTATCCACAAACGGAAGAAAGTTTTTGTGTACGAAAAAATAATCGATACGCCATCCGACATTTCTTTCTCGCGCTCGAGACTTCTGATCCCACCAGGTGTACTTTACCTTCTCGGGATTAAAGTGCCGGTACAGGTCTACGTAGTCGTTTTTTATAAAGGCGTCGATCTTTGCGCGTTCCTCCGGAAGGAACCCGATGCTCTTCGCGT
>CBKWTF010000015.1:0-11207 GCA_966677695.1 uncultured bacterium
TGGCTCTCAAGGTCGGACTGGACGGCCAGCACCTGGTCCTCGGTCGCGGTCGGCTCGAAGTACACGTTGATGTCGAGCTTCTTCTGGATCTGCACCAGAGACTGGTTGAGGAGCGCCGACGCGAAGAGGATCGTCGAGAAGACGACAAGCGTAATGGTCATGATCAGCACCGCGGAAAGCGAGACGAAGGTGTTTCGGCTGAAGTTCTGTCCTCCGGACTTGATGATTCGCTTGAGATTGAGTGTGAGCATGGGTCTGTTGTCTTAGATATTAAAATGAAAGCCTGCCGGTAGGATCGTCGGCAACTATCTTTCCGTTCTCCATCACGATCACCCGTCGTCCGAGCTCGTCGATCACTCCCTTGTTATGGGTTGTCAAAATGATAGTCGTTCCGAGGTCGTTGATCTTCTTGAGGATCTGCACGATGTCGTAGGTATTCGCGGGATCGAGGTTTCCGGTCGGCTCGTCGGCAATCAGCACGTCAGGCTGGTTTACGAGCGCTCGGGCGATGGCCACGCGCTGCTTCTCTCCTCCAGAAAGCTGTGACGGGAAGTTGTTGGCCTTGCGCTCAAGGTCAACCAGCTGAAGCACGTACGGCACGTCCTCCGCGATCTCGTCGTCGGTTCGTCCCGCAACCTCCATAGCAAAGGCTACGTTCTCATAGACGGTCTTGTTCGGAATCAGACGAAAGTCCTGGAAGATCGATCCGACCTTCTGTCGAAGCCGGGTGATCTCGGCGGGCTTCAGGAGATGAATGTCCTCTGACTCGAAGAACACGCTTCCCTCCGTAGGAAGCTCTTCGGCCAAAAGCAGTTTGAGCAGCGTTGACTTGCCGGCACCGGAATGTCCTACGATGGACACGAACTCGTGCGGGGCAATTCTTAGGGTTATGTCTGACAATGCGACGGTGTCGTCATCGTACGATTTGGTGACGTTTTCAAAATAAATCATACCTCGTTTGTGGTTAATTGTTGCACACTTGCTATCACGTCGTCAATCTCCCCGTTCAGAACCTTTTCGACCTGCTGGGTCTCCCAGTTTGAGCGGTGATCCTTAACCATTTTGTAGGGATTGAGGACGTATGAGCGAATCTGATTTCCCCAGGATATCTCCTGGACCTTGGAGATCGCGAAGCTGTCGGCGTTCTTCTGCT
Source organism: uncultured bacterium (assembly GCA_966677695.1). Classification (GTDB taxonomy): domain Bacteria; phylum Patescibacteriota; class Minisyncoccia; order Phycocordibacterales; family JAACPR01; genus JAULZV01. The sequence goes on from CBKWTF010000015.1 coordinate 1,154, forward strand.
CCTGCTCCTGCTTGAGCCGGAAGAGCTTTCCCTGGATGATCTCCATGGCCTTGTCGCGGTTGGCATGCTGGCTGCGCTCTCCCGAGGCGAACACCGAGATGCCCGACGCCCTATGCGTAACGCGCACGGCGGTCTCCCGCTTGTTGACGTTCTGCCCTCCTGGGCCGGACGACTTGGTGAAGTCGATCTCAAGCTCCGATTCAGGCACGACGAAGTCCTCCGTCTTGATGACCGGCATCACCTCGACCATGGCGAACGACGTCTGGCGCTTGCCCGACGAGTTGAACGGAGAGTTGCGCACCAGCCTGTGCACGCCCGACTCATGCTGCAGCATCTTGTAGACGTTTCTGCCTGAGATCTCGAGCGTGATTGATCGGTATCCCCCGTTCGGATTCTGGTTCTCGTCGATAAAGGAGATCGTCCAGTTCTTCGACTCGGCAAACCTCATATACATGTCGAGCAGCATGCGGACAAAATCCTCCGCGTCGTCCCCACCCACTCCCGCGAACATGTTTACGATCGCGCCGCCGGCGTCGTACTTGCTTCCGCCCTCAAGCTGGATCTTGAGGTCCTGCAGTTCCTTGATCCTGTTCTGGGCCTCTCTCGGATTCGCCCAAAAGTCCGGCGCAAGCATCTCCTGCTCGAGCGCGGCGATCCTGTCTCGCGTCTCCTGGTTGCCTGTATTCTGCATATCTTGAGCCAACAATGGGAATCGAACCCATGACCTTACCCTTACCATGGGTACGCTCTACCTACTGAGCTATGTCGGCCTGTGCCCTGTACTGTAGCACATTTGAGGGCCTTTTTAAAGGGTTCCTGCAGCCTCCAGCCGGGCATCATGCTCCTCCTGGGTTTCTCCGGCATGATCCTCATCCAGATCGTGGTCTTCCTCATGATGCTCCTCATCGGCATGTGCGGCGTGTTCCTCCGCGGTCTCCCCCTCATGGTCATGGCCGTGCCCTCCTCCGATCTGATTGACCGCCAGGATGGTAAACGCTCCGGCGATCAGCAGGAACACGTACGTGAAGTACCGCTTGTCCTTGCGCGAGTGCATGAACGACTGCGGGATAAGGTCCGCGAACACCAGGTGCATGAACGCTCCGGCAGCAAGACCGAACAGTACCCCCACGATCGACTCGATCTGCGCGACGTACATACCAAGAAGAACTCCGGGAACGATCGTTGCCGATACCAGGAAATTCACGAGCAGCGCGCGCTTGGTGGACATTCCCGAAAGCCTGAGTATCGAGAACTCGCTGATCTCCTGCACGAACTCATGGATGAAGATTCCGAGCGCGGCGACAAGCCCCACCTTCACGTCCACTGAGAACGCGATCGCCAGCAGGATTCCGTCTCCGACGTTGTGAAGCGCGTCTCCCCAGATGACCTTGCGGCTCGAGTGGCCGCAGTGCGCATCGTCATCCTCGTGATGGTGCATCTCGGGAAACAGCTTTTCTGCAATATGAAAAATAAGGAATCCCCCGACGATCGCGGCCAGCGCGGACCACGGCGTCGCGGCGAACTCGAACGTCTCGAGCAGCAGGTCGTACGTTACGACAGCGAAGATTCCAGCAGAGAACGCGATGATGTACTTGCCGTTCGTCTGCAGCCAGCCGGAAAGGTTTTTAACAAGAAAAATAAGCCCCGAAAGGGATGCGAGCATGATGAGTCCCGCTGTTATGAATAGTTCCATAGTTGCAGTATAGCAAAGGTGTCAAGGCCCTAGTCGAAGCGCTGCTCGGTTCCGTCCCACCAGCCGTCGTCGTCCGTATCTCGATCGAACGGGTCGGTCCTCTTGCAGGTATCTGCATATGTTCCGTTGCCGCAGGTCTCATAGTTGTCCGCGATTCCGTCATTGTCGGAATCGCGCATGGATTCCTGCATGTCCTCCTCAAATTCCTCATGCGTCTGCCCCTCCTGCACCACGGCCGACCAGGAAGCACCGTGCGACCCGAGGTATTTCAACTGGCCGTCAGAAGCGTATGCGAAATATAGATAATTGCGCTCGTATCCCTGACCGGCGGCATCGTCCCCTAGCGGCTTGTAGTCGGTGGACAATATGATCTGCTTGTCGTCCTCCCAGCGATGCACGTATTCTGGCTTATACGCCAGCGACGTTACCAGGTACGCAAAACGGATCATGTTATCGCACTGTTCCTTAGTCACGTTGTCACATCGCACCAGTTCGGGCTGGAACAGGACACTGCGAATTCCGTCCACGTCCCCCGCCTTGGCATACTCGACGAACAGGTCGAACACAACCCACGGATCGTTTGGACGAGCGGCAGTCTTGGGATCCGCTCCGAAAACGGCGGACGAGGTCGCATTCTGATCAGAACCAGATGAAGGTGCAGCCACTTCGTGCTCCTGCTGCGCCGCGACCTGCTCAACCGCGGCGGGTGCGTGTGCCTGCCTGAAAAACAGGCCGAATACCGCGACAAGCGCGAGCACGATTATAGCAGCCAGCAGTGCAGCTTTTGGTTTCATATCTACATCATATACAGATACGAGGCTTTCCCTATTGCGTTATGCACACTCTAGTGCGCATGTCCGTGGTGGCCGTGAGAATGCCCGTGTCCGTCATGCACAAGGTCGTCCTTTGACAGGTACCTGGCCGCAAGCCAGGTCGTAAGCGGTACGGCGACGATGAGACCGATCGACCCTACGATTGTCCGCACGATTTCGGCCGAGACGACCTCCTGGCTGATCAGCATGTCGAACCGCACGCCTGAGTTATAGAGAAGGATGAGAAGAGGAAACGACGCTCCCGTATACGCCAGGACGAGCGTGTTCACCAGCGCGCTGACATGCTCCTTGCCCACGCGCAACGCGCGCACGAAGACCTCGCGGATCGAGAGCGACGCGTTCGCGCGCTTGATCTCGCCTACGACCGCGACCTGCGTGATGGCGATGTCGTCCAGCACTCCGAGCATTCCGACGATGATTCCGGCCAGCAGCAGGTTGGCGAAGTTGACCGAGCCGCTCGTCGCGATCATGGCGCTCAGCGACTCGTCGTCCCCGAGTCCTGTCAGCCGCATCCAGTACGAAACGCCCAGAGACAGCAGTCCCGCGCACACAATGGCGCCCACGGTACCGGCAAGCGCGATGAGCGATCCGCGGCTGTACCCGTGTGACAGGAAGAGCACCGCCGCGAGCACGATCCCGCCGACCACTACCGATACGGCAAGCGGATTAATCCCCTTGATCACGAGAGGAAGCATGACGAATACGATCACGACAAAGCTGAGCGCGAGCCCCAGGATGGACCTGAGGCCCTGCTTTCCGTTCAGGATGAAGATCAGTGCGACAAAAAGCGCAAGCAGCGCGAGTATCATCGGAGTTCGGTCCTTCTCCAGCAGCTGGTAGAGGTCATCCTCGACCTGCTGCACGAACACGGTCTCCCCTTCCTTAACGACGAACTTGTCCTGTACGAACATGCGCTCGGATCCGGCAAGCGGCCCGTCCAAAAACTGCACGGTGATGTTCTGCTGCGTTACCGTGACGCCAAGTCCCTCGAGCTGCCGCTCCGTCGTCGAGATTACGTCTATTACTCGCGCCTTGTATGTGCCGACCTGCGCGTGCGCGAGCGTCGGAATCGCGAACAGAAGCGCGAGCGCGTACGCTGTGAATTTCCTACGCATAGATACATGGTACAATAGCACGGATGAAGAAAAGAAAAAACGTACTTGAGTATTTTGCGAAGAACATAACCGTGGTGGTTGCGCTCGTCATGATCTGGCGCGGCATCTGGTATGTGCTTGATGAAATCGACATCCTGGTATTCGCAGGATCGCATATCGAGAGCGCCCTGTTTGGAATCGTGCTCGGACTGGCCATGCTGTACCTGCCCGACGGCGACCTGAAGGAAATCGAGAAGCTGTAAGGGCGCGGAACGTTCCTGGAGGATTCCTCCGCAGCGATCTTCAAGAAAAAGAGCGGGACCCTCTAGGGTTCCGCTCTTTTTCATAGTGAGAGAACCAGAATCCGAAAGGAGTCTTACGCACCCTTACTTAAATAATTTCCGCAACCATCGTCAGCACATACTGGTTGAGCAGCGAGCACAGGTAGAGTACGCCCAGCACGAGCATGCCGTTCAGGATGAGCTTCGGGTACTGAATCCTCACTTTTACGAACACCTTAAGGAACAGCGCGATGCTCACGAGAACCGCGAGCAGCCACAGCGCCACGCTCAGCGTTGCCTTCGGAGATGAGAAGATTTTTGCAAGCAGCGAGATATCCTCGGAGATCTCGGGTACTGACTCTGGCACGGGTTCAGCCGCACTCGTAGACGCAAACGTTTCCTGCGTCGCAATCACCTCCGCTCCAAGCACTTCGGTTCCGATTGTCGTAGTGCTTGTCGTTGCCTGCACCTTCGGCGTCAGGCTTGAGACGGCGACGACGTTCATCTGGGCGAAGGTGTCCCCGCGCTCTGCCGGAGCTCCGAAGAACTGCACGACGAACACGGCCTTCTTTCCCTTGTACGTTCCCTGCGCAGTCGCGATACCGATTTCGCTGAATCCGTCGCGCTCGATGTTGGCGCGGTGCGTCGGGCTGTTCATCCAGGCGTTGTGCACGTCAGTCGAGTCGACAAAGTTCACCGCCAGATTCTCTCCTGCCGTCTTGTACTTGTATCCCGCAGTCTGCAGCCAGTACCATGGAGACTTTCCGTCCGGACTGGTGTGGGCAAAGTATCCTCCCTTGGCCATGTCATCCGCCTTCATCTGGGCGGCGTATACCAGCGCGTCGTTTACCGCGAGCTCGTTCTTGGACTCCTCTAGACGGGTCTCGTTAGTCTTCTGCACCAGGACCGAAGGAAATATGGCCGCCATATTGTTGAGTTTCTCGGTCAGCACGGCAGGCCTTGTCGGCAGGATCAAAAGGAGGATGGCAAGCTCGACCACCGCGATGACGCCGATCAGCTTCCAGGTCGGTCCGGTTCGCAGGAGATGCGGCTTATGGTCATTGTCCGCATGCGGAACCATGTACTTTTTGATATGCCGTCTCATTGCTCAAACTATACAATTTCCCATATAAATAGCAATCGCCTCAAGCACAAGGTCCCGCTGTCTAGTTCCAGAACACGATGACATCGACCAGCTTCTGCCAGAACCGGCTCCAGCCTGACGGCTGAGGCTCCTGGTCGGACGAAGAGCTCGTATCGCTCGTCGATGCGATCGGCTTCAGAATGTCGTCCGGCTGAGGAATCGATCCCGATCCGGCGCTTCCGCCAGCAGATCCGCTCGTTCCGCCGCCGGTACCAGAGTCGTCACGGCACTCACCCTCATGCACGTACTCGGCCTTGTCGGCACGCAGCATGCAGGAGTTGCCGTACGTCTTTTCCTCATACGAGTCGCACGGCGTGGTTACGCAGCGAATGCCGGTATCCTTTCGTCCGCAGACCGGTGCGTACTGCATGGTGCAGATCGCAGGAGTCTCGGCCACCGCATCGAGCTCGGCCTCGGCCTCGGCGACGGATGCGTACTGCGTGTTTCCTTCCACGCTCGAGGTGCGCAGGCTTCCGTCTGCATAGACCGCCCAGACGGTTCCCTTCGCGAACACCTCGTATGCGTCATCGTATCCGCAGGCTGCGGAACTTCCGGCCGCCATCACCACGACCGCATGGTCGAAGTCTCCCTTGTACACCTTCGACGTCTCGAACTGGATCCGGTAGTCTCCGTATACGCTCTTGTCCTGGATCACGGACTGCACGGTTCCGACGAACACGATCTCGGAACGGACATACCTGTCTGAGACGCTTCCGGGGAAACCTGCCATGACGCTGCAGGCATCAGCTGACTGAGTGCCGATCCCGAGCAGGGAGAGCGCGAATGCGAGCGTTAGAATTTTTTTCATATGCTAGTTCTTGATCTTATGAATCATGATCTTGTTTCCCTCCGTATCCTGGACGATCGACATGCGGCAGCTCGGAAGATCCTGCGTCTCCATCTCGAACTTCGCCCCGTTGTCCCTCAGCTTCTTCATCGCCTCGTCATAGTCCTCCACCTCGAACGCGGCGTACGAGCCGTTGTCGGAAGGATTCCACCCTTCCATCTTTCCCAATGTAAAGGTCACACCCTCGCCCAGGTCGTACTCGATAAAATTTTCACCAAAGGCCTGCTCGACCTTCAGTCCGATAACCTCCTCGTAGAACTTCCGCGCTCGCGCCATGTCCTTCACGGGATACGCGATAAATGCCAGTCTTTGTACCATATGCCTTGTGTTAGCTGCTATGGATATAGTGTATCAAATGTACAGAGGAAAAATCCTAGGCGATCGGCCGCATGATCTTGCCCAGAAACTCCTCCACCAGGAACCTGAGGCCGCGCTTCCTGAAATACTCCCTTGTGACCTTGCGGCTCTTGGCCCGAAATTCGGAGATCGTCCGCTCGAAGTCCTGTAGACTCTCAGTAAAGACGACGTTCAGTTCGCGGTTGTAGAAGAAGCTGAGCCTGTCGAAGTTCATGCTGCCGAGCGTCACCCAGTCGTCTACCTGCACCAGCTTGCCGTGATTCATGCAGTCCCTGTAGTGATACGTGTCGATCTTATACCGGACCAACGACCGCAGATACGACTGGGCCACGGTGCTCGTAATCTTCGAGTCACACTTCTCGGGCAAAATGATCTCGACCTGCACACCGCGCTTTCGCGCCTTCTTGAGAGCGCGCATCATGAGCCAGTCCGGTGAGAAGTACGGCGTCACGATTGATATCTTGCACTTTGCAGTTTTTACTCTCTGACGGATCTCCTGGTACAGGTCGTTGTTCTCGGGATCGTTCTTGAGCAGCCGTCCGTTGTCTCCGTCATACTCGGCCGCATGCTCCTGCGTTCCGCGGACCTCGTCCCACATGCGCAGAAAGGCGCCCTTCACGTCGCGGATGTACGCAGGGTCAGTAAGCCGCACTCCGATATCCAGCCAGTCCCGCGCACGCTCGCTGACAATCACCCCGCTGACGTGCGCGATCCTGTCATCGATGACCAAAAGCTTGCGATGGTTGCGGTGAAACAGGCTGAACGGGAACTGCGACTTCCATTTCGGAACCAGTCCGAAGATCTCGAGCTCGACCCCGGCCTCCGTAATTCCCTTCTGCCACCAGTAGTTTGAGGAGAGCGCGACGCTTCCGATCGCGTCAACAAGCACGCGCACCCGGACACCCTCCCTCGTCTTCTGCTTGAACACGTCGAGAAACTGCGTGCCGATGCTCGAAGAGCTGCCCAGGTCCTGCCAGATGAACTGCTCAAAGTAGATGTAGTCCGTTGCCGATCTGCAGTCGTCCAGCATGATCTGCCACGCTTCGGGATACGCAGTGTATATCTGAGTCATTATTTGATACTACTCCTTGGATGAAAAATCGCAAACCGAGATCACGGTGACATGCATCAGTGGTGGTGCCCGTGTGCGTGCGGGTTGCCGTGCCCCTTGATGAAATGCACCGCGAACAAGGTGACGATAGGCACCGTCATGATCAGCCCGATGCTTCCGACGATCGCGCGTACGATTTCGGTCGTGAACACCTCGAGGTTTATCGCGGTTGCGAACTCGTATCCCCGCGTCTTGAACAGCATCAGGAACGGCAGCGCGGTTCCGACATATGCCAGTATCAGCGTGTTCACCAGCGCGCCGACATGCTCGCGTCCGATTCGCATGGCCCGACGATACGCCTCCGTTCGGCTCATGTCGGGATCGGTGCCGTACAGCTCCGAAACGATCGCGGCCTGGGTAACGGCGATGTCGTCAAGCACTCCCAGTGCTCCGATGACGATCGCGCCCAACAGCAGTCCGGTAAAGTCCAGGACTCCTCCGGTGCTGATGTTGAGGTACGCGCTTCCCGCTCCTGACATTCCTGACAGATCGGTCATGCGCACAGACAGGATCGCCAGGATGCCGGTCAACAGGACCGAGCACATCGTTCCCGCATAGGCAACGACGGATTCCCTGTTGTATCCGTGCGTAAAGAAGATCGCAAAGAACAGGACGAGCGACGCGACCACGACGCTTGTGATGAGCGGATTCCAGCCCCTCAGGAGCAGCGGAAGCAGCACGTGGAAGATCGCGAGAAAGCTTGCGCCGAGCGAAAGAAGCGAACGCACGCCCTGCCACCCTCCAAGAAGAACGACCGAGAGAACGAAAAGCGCGATGAGCAGGTAGATCTGGCCGGTCCGGTCGATGTTGGTTACGGCGTACGTCTCCGTGCCGCCGACATGCACGATGTGATTCACGAACACCTTCTGGCCCTCGCGGATTCGGGGATGGTCGGTCCTGATCGTGATCTCCTTGTCCCTGTCCGGACCGGTCAGCAGCCTAAGGTCTGCGTTTCTGTACACGGGATGAGTCGCAGCAGCCTCAGGATCCTGCTCGGCCTGCGAAACGCGCAGCACCTGCGCACGGTACGTTCCCCGGTAGTCCTCATGGATTTCCTGGGCCAGTGCCGCATGGCCCGATCCCGTAACGGCGCACAGACACGAGAGAAAGAATAGAATTGTCTTTGCTTTCATGGTTGGATTGTAGCACGATACAAAAGGCTCATTTGAATATCCCATTTTTACATTAAGAACAGCCCCCTGAACAAAGCCGAACGAATTAAATGAGAAACCCACAGAATGCCCTGTGGGTTTTGCTATCGAACTCTGCGCGAGTGATGGGACTCGAACCCACGACCTTCCGCGTGACAGGCGGACGCTCTAACCAGCTGAGCTACACCCGCATAATGCAAAACTGCGCATATATGCAGTGGGGATACTATACCAAAAACTGCCCTAAAATCAAACACCCCGGAGCATAAGCTCTACGGGGAGGTTTGGAAGCGGCCGAAGCCGTCAGCGAGAGTTCCTGCATTCCTTGCAGTTGCACGGGTAGCCAGTGTCCGAACGGACGCAGCCGCACAGGACTGAAGGAATCGGAGGCAGAATACGGAACCTGAACGAATGAGCGGTCGTGGGTGTCATATGCTGGTCTATATCATACCATATTTTATATAAAAATCAAGTTTCAATCCCTGCCTGTGGAAAAGAAAAGTCCCCGACATGCGCATGCGCGTGTCGGGGACAATCTTGCTGTTGGTGCGAACGGGTCTTACCCCTTGCCGCCTCCGTTCCCGCTGCCGACGACGTCGGCAGCGAACTCGGGCCAGATAAGGATCACGGAGCCGGCGTCGGCCTCGATTTCCATTCCCCAGTAGTACTCGAACACTTGGGGTGCGATTCCTGCCGCGAGTTCCTCGAACGTGGTCACATGGACCAGCAGAGGCTCATAGCCGTAATCGGACTCGATCTCGAGTTCCACCTCTCCACTCTCGGGAACGGTGATCTGCAGAGCGGGATTGTACCCGTACTCCGGCGCCGTGTACTCGTTCACCACTCCGCTCCCGTCAACGTAGGCCCGGCGGATGCCGCCGACTTCCACGTTGCCGAAGGTCAGGCCTTCGACATGTTCCGGAACGATAATGGATCCGGCACGATCATAGTGGCCGACGGTTCCGTCCTTGAACACGACCTCGAGCGTGTCGAAGGTCGAGTTCTGAATCATCGCGTTCGTGACGTACAGACCGGTGGCGGTAACCGAGAGACGCGAGGTCTTGCCGGTTTCCGTATCGACGAGCTTGGCCGAAGCCGCATTCGCGAGCGGAACCTCGATGCCCACGAAGTCGAAGTACAGGTACGATGCGTACCAGGGCACTTCGTATTCCGACGGGCCGGTCTTTTCCAGCTTGAACGTGTTGTAGGACTCGAAGACCGTGCTGCCGTTGCGGGTCAGCGTGGCCTCGACATATACCGTCAGCCTCGGATCAGGAAGAGTGAAGTCGAGCTCGCCGTCGGCGAGCTGAGACCGCAGGTCTTCCAGAGACGTGACCTGTGAGACATCGAGCTCCACCGTATCCAGGCTCTTGCGCACCTTGCGCGGACCCGGCTGGTAGTAATAGCTCGTAATCGTGGCATGATCCACCTGCGTGAGGGCATAGGCCTTCACCAGATCACCCGTCAGGGCTGGAACAGTTTCGGGTGCGGCCGCCTGCACGGCAGATGCACCCAGAAGGGCGCCCATCAGAATTGCGAGGAT
>CBKWTF010000016.1:0-11002 GCA_966677695.1 uncultured bacterium
GAACTGGTACGGATTGTCGGCCACGTCGAGGAGAACTTTTTTGCCGGACGGAAGACCATTCAGATCAAGCTGGTGGACGTGCTGTAGACGGCGCTCGAACTTCATATTCGGGCAGCGCACTGTGATATACTCATCTCCATGCAAAAACTAATCACGATTTTTACGGACGGTGCGTCGAGCGGAAACCCGGGTCCCGGGGGGTGGGGAGCTGTCGTGTGGCACGAGGACCAGGTGACCGAGCTTGGCGCGGGTGAGTCGCGCACGACGAATAACAGGATGGAGCTGACAGCGGTGCTCGAGGGTCTTCGATTCGTCATCGACCACTCGCTCAGCTCGCAGCCCGTGACGGTGTACACCGACTCGAGCTATGTCGCCAACGGGGTGACGACCTGGATCAAGGGATGGCAGGCGCGAGGATGGACGAACAAGACAGGCGACTCGATTGCGAACGTCGACCTGTGGCAGGACATGGCACGGGTCCTTCTGCACGTGAACGTGAAGATGGTGAATGTCAGCGGACACTCCGGCATTCCCGGGAACGAGAGATGCGACGTGATCGCCACAAGCTATGCGAAAGGCATTCCACTGATGCTCTTCCACGGACCGTACTCTGACTACGGCCATGACCTGGAGAACATCGCCGTCGATGCAAAGAAGAAGTCGTCCAAGGATCGAAGCAGCCAGAAGGCGTACTCCTACCTGAGCCTTATCGGAGGCGAGCTCAAAATTCACAAGACCTGGGATGAGTGCAAGAGACGGGTCGAAGGTGCCAAGGGTGCACGATACAAGAAGGCCGTCTCTCAAGCAGACGAGGAAGTCATCAAGAGAAGTTGGGGAGTGTAGTGTGCAAAACTAATCTGATCCTAAATACGGGATCAGATTTTTATATAAAAAGTACCAGCAGAGAAATTTAATGACGGTACAATTTATCAATGGTTCACGCTCTGGTCCTGGCAGGGTTTTCTTCCGTTACGTTTTCGGCGCTCGTTTCGTATCAACTCTACGGATATGCGTTTCTGGTCGCGGGGGTGTTCGGTCCGCTTTGCGTTCTGAATATCGTTACGCATGCCAGGCGGCCGGTTGCCCTCACGGCTGTGACCGCGGCTCTTGTCCTGTGTCTGTGCGTACTTATCTTTCAGCGTGCTTCCAAGCTTGATGCGGAGCATGCTTCGGGATTCGCATTCGAGGACACGTACGAGCTGAACGAATTCTCTGTGGTCGAGGATTATCCGAACTACATGTTTTCGGGAAACCGGTATGTCGTACACGTTTCAGGTACGGAGGCTCGAATTCTTCTCCAGACTCAGCCGTACCAAAGGTTCGGTTATGCGGACATCGTGTTCGTGTCAGCACGTCTGCGTGACGTCAGGGAGCAGGGATCGGAGTGGCTTCCGTACTATCGCAAGCTCGGCGTGCACTACACGACCTTTAGTCCTGACGTGTCATTGACAACACGTACTGAGCAGAGGCCGCTGTTCGCAGAGCGTACGATGCTTCAGGATATAAGGATAAAACTGTTCGAATTCAAGATGGCCATTCGTTCGAGGGTCTTGGAAAAATTCTCGTCCCACGCGAGCTCCCTTGTGCTGGGCATGCTGCTCGGCGAGCGAGATGAGCTGTCCAGGGAGGAGAAGGACATGTTCAACCAGGTGGGACTCAGCCACATCCTGGTCGTGTCTGGTTACAACATCTCTCTCATGATCTCCTTCGTGTTCATTGTGCTAAAGCCAGTTCCCAAGGTGGTACGCATCTGTACCGCTCTGTCTGTCATAGGTCTCTTCGTGCTTCTAATAGGTTATGAGCCGTCGGTCGTACGTGCTGCGCTCATGGGCTCGATCATCGTCTTTGCCAAGGTAGCCCGACGTCCGGGAAGCGCGCTCAACGTTCTGTTTCTGGTGGCGACCGTCATGCTATGCATCAACCCGTATGGCATATTCGATGCGGGTCTCCATCTTTCCTTCATTGCCACGTTCTCGCTGCTCGTCATGCCGGACCTCAAGAAGGTTCCCGAGTTCGTAGCCGTAACCGCATGGGTGTTCGCGTGTGTCGCACCGTACATCATGTACTTGTCCGGATCAGTATCGTTCGCGGGCATCGTCACCAATATGGCCGTCACACTTCTTCTCTCCTTCTTTATGCTTGCTTCGCTGCTTTCCGTAACATTGTCGTTTTTCAACATCTCGCTTGGAGCAGACGTACTGCTGATCGAAACCGCGTCTCGGTACGTGTTCAGCGTCTCAAGGGCCGCTTCTCACATTTCGCCGATCATACTAACTATCCCGCCGTCACTTGTGACGGCGGGATATGCGTGTGCCTGCGCGCTTGTCCTGTTCAGGTCGAGCAGGTATGCGGTGGGCGAGTTTATTGAGAGACGCTATCAAAGATATGTTCCGCAACGGCCCAGTTAGCCTGAGACATGAAGTCCTCGATGTACTGCGGCTTTCCGCTCGGTTGATAGTCCGCTACGAATGAGTGCTCCCACATGTCGATGGCGAACACCGGAGTCAGTCCAACGAGGTGTCCGAGATGCTGCTCATCAACCCAGCTGTTTACGAGCAAGTCACTCATTTTGTCATAATAGAGGATCGCCCATCCGATGCCTCGCGTCTTGGCGAGCGCCTTAAAGTCAGACTGCCAGGCGTCAAACGAACCGAACTGCTCGGTTATCTTTGCGCTGAGCTTCGAGCCCTCCGTAGGTGACCGAACGCCTCCTTCAAGCAGGGCAAAGTACAGCTCATGATTTCTCATTCCGTCGAACTCGAATCCGAATCGTCTTCGTGCCTCGCCGAGCTCGTATGCGGCCTCGGGATTCCCGCCGAGTGTCTTGATCTTGTCCTGAATCAGGTTGGCGTGCTTTACGTACCCTTCGTATAGCTTGATATGCTCGGCAACTGTCGTTGCTGAGATTCCCTTAAGCTCCGGAATATTGAATTGTCGTGCTGTGAATGTTGTCATATATACAGTATACCAGACGGGCTGAACCGCGGTTTATGACATTTTTATAGAAATTTAAGAATTCGTGCGGTAGAGTAGTGAGATGAAACAGTATGCGGTAACGACGGTCATCGGGCTCCTGGTGCTTACGGTCCTGCAATTCATCACGCTCAGTCCTCCGACGGAACGACTCGGGATGTACTTCCTGGATGTGGGGCAGGGAGACGGCATCCTTGCTCGCTTTTCTACGGGTGAAAACCTGCTTATCGATACCGGAAAGGACTCGCAGATATTTCGCAGTCTCGATACGGTACTGCCGTGGTATGACAAGTCGATCGACTACCTGCTTCTGACGCACGGTGACCTTGATCATGTCGGTGCGGCTCTCGACCTGCTTGATCGCTATGCGGTGAAGAAGGCGTTCGTCAGTCCGTTCTTCGGGAGGATTGAGGTGGAGCAGCAGATTCTCGAGCGTCTCAAGCAGGAGGGTGCAGAGATCGTGGTTCTCAAAAAAGGCGATACGGTAACCTTGGGGACCGCCCTTCCCACGACTCTCGAGATACTGCATCCGGATGAGAACTGCTTTGCTGCCACAAACGACAACGAGAACGAGTGCTCGCTTGTCGGCCTGCTTACCTATGGTGAGCACTCATTTCTACTGACGGGGGATGTCGGCGAGATGGTCGAGCCTCAGATCGCGGCGCAGATCGATCAGCCCGTCACTCTGCTGAAGGTCGGTCATCACGGATCTCGTGAGTCCAGCTCGTCTCAGTTCCTGGAAAAGACCAAGCCGCAGTATGCGGTCATCCAGGCGGGGCGCGACAACGCATACGGTCATCCGCATCAGGAGACCCTGGACCGACTTGCCGCTGCAAGCTCGACTGTTCTTATAACGAAAGACGACGCTACTGTCGTAGCGTCGTCTGACGGGAAGAACCTGGAGGTCAAGAAACTATTTGATCAGACCAGCCTTCTTCAGAGTGGCGTATGCGCCGTTCTTCTTTATGGTTTTGATGCCTCGTGCTGAGACTCGAACCTTTACTGACTTTCCAAGCTCAGGAACGAAAATCTTCTTGTCCTGCAGGTTGACCTGTCGTCGTCGAAGACCGGTAGGGTTGAACTGGGTCGCTCGAGTTCGGTTCGAGTACCCTCCTCCTACGATCGACTTGCTTTTTGTAATTGGGCAAACTTTCATGATGTTTTTGGTTATGTTTTGCCATGTTACCACATTTCCCATATAATGCAATGACATATCTATGGATGCCATATCAATCTTCTCCCTTATAATCCTTATCCTCTCTATCGTGGTCCATGAGGTGGCTCACGGCTACAGTGCCTATCTTTTTGGGGATCTGACGGCCAAATACCAGGGGAGGCTGACCTTTAACCCTATAAAACACATAGACCCGTTCGGTTCCATCATCCTGCCTTTTCTTATGTCTTTGATTCCGGGAGGGGTTATTCTGGGATGGGCCAAACCGGTACCCATCAATCCCTATAACTTCAAACGCCGCAGGCTAGGGGAGTTCCTGACCGCCTTTGCCGGACCGTTGTCCAACATGCTGATCGCGGCCATCTTTATAGTGCTTATCCGCTTTGCAGGTCCGCTCGGCATGTCGGCCAGCTTCGTCCAGCTCAGTTTTGTCATTGTCATGATTAATGCGATTCTCGCATGCTTTAATCTTATTCCGATTCCTCCGCTCGACGGATACCGAATCCTGTCAGTATTCCTTCCAATCCGGACTGTTGAGAAGTTTGAGTATTTCGCTCAGCGCTTCGGCATGCTCATTGTCCTCTTTTTCGTGCTGTTTCTTTGGAATCCGATATTCCTCAGTCTCATATCGCTTCTTGAGATTCTGACCGGAATTACGGTTCGCTAGTTTTTTAATTTTATTTTTTTGTACGGATTCTTCTTGTCAGATAAAGTCACGCACGACATACTCTCCAATTTTGACGAAATATCCACACAATACAGGGCTTTTCGCTTCTTGGCATATATATGAGTGATACAATGTCTCTAATGACATCAGATTCTTCCACCATGGATCAGCCATTACTCTCTTCAAAAGAGGCGGGTGCGCTCCTTGGATACACCCACGACTACATCTCCAAGCTTTGCCGTGAGGGAAAGATGAGCGGAGTCCAGAGGGGGCGAGTCTGGTACGTAACTGAGGCGGAGGCGAGAGCCTTCCAGGTGCGACACGAGGCAGAACTTGAGGCCAAGAAGGCCCAGCTCTCGCAGAAGTTCTCTGCCATCCGCCTTGAGCACGAGTCGAAGCGAAAGGGTCAGCCGGATATTCAGGCTGTCGATGCTGCCGCTGATACTTCTGTACCAGAGAAAACAAACGAAACGGCGCCCGTAATTGCTTCTGTGTCAGACAACTTGCCTGGCGCGGTGGTCGGTTCCGAGGGCGATGTTCCTGAGCCGTTCGTACCGGCATTCTTTACGAGTCCCGTGCTTGCGTTCGAGCCATCTGAATCTCCGAAGCCTTTTGTTTCTGCTGTGAAATCTGAAGTTGGACCGCAGACCGTAACCTCTCCAGCTGCTCAGTCCGTTCAGGCGGCTGACGAACCTGCCGTCGACAAGAAGGAAGAGTCATATGAGTTTGTGCCCGCTCAGCCTAATGAGGCTTCTGAATCCGAGTCGGGACAGAAGCGGGTACAGCTTGCGTTTCCAAAGCAATTCGTCGCGCTGGCCGTTCTTGCGCTCATCGTGTTCGGTCCGTCGCTGGCGTCAGGCTTGAGGTCAAGTGCGAACGTCGGTCCGCTTCCTGCTATGCCTGCATATGTTGCGGATATCACGAGCAACCTTGACGATGGCGTGGCTGCTGTAATCGAGGCGCAGTCCGAACTCGTGTCAAAGACCGCGCAGACCTATGAGTTTGCAGGATATCTGAATGATGGGTATTGGGCGCTTGCGTATACGGCCGCCGATCTGGGAAAAGGCTCCTATGCCGT
This sequence comes from uncultured bacterium, assembly GCA_966677695.1. GTDB lineage: Bacteria > Patescibacteriota > Minisyncoccia > Phycocordibacterales > JAACPR01 > JAULZV01. Next base: position 5,893 of record CBKWTF010000016.1, read on the forward strand.
TTTGAATGAAATTTCAGATGCATATCTCACGGTATATGAGATGCAGGGTGAGACGGTGCTTGATTCCATTCAGGATATTGGACGGATGGGATCAACCGTCGTGCAGGGATATGAGCTTGTCGGAGAGTCGTTGGTAGTCGGTACTCAGAACGTTATCGATTCGTACTCTAACTTTCTACTTGTTGATACATACGCCGAAAACCTAAAAAAAAAGTAAATAGCTACGTTGTCGAAGTGGGTTCGGGGTTCGCATATGCCAAAACAAGCGCCACAGACGCCTTGAGGAAGGCATCCGTGCCGTTTTTAAATTCTAAAAATGACCTGTCGGGGACAGTTCGGGGACAGGTGGCAGCTGTTACGGGGCTTTTACTTGACCTAGCCTTGTTTAGATAGGCGTGTTGTTGATAACTCTTTTCGTTGTTTGTATCTAAAAGATGATAGAATATGAAGGTAAAATTTAATTAAAGTTTAACACCGCACTATGATTACACATATATTGAAGAAGTCCCTGGCGTATTCGATGTGTGCAGCAGTGGTCCTTGCCTCTGCCTTTGCACTCCTTGAACCGTCATATCTTCAAGCCCAGTCAGCGTCTGACACCGTTCAGGTTACGCTTACGGTCGATTCCGGTATTACTATTACAAGTCCTTCGGACGCAACCATGTCTCCAAACCTCGGAGTCGCGGCAAACTCATCTATCGGCAATACCACATGGAACGTTAAAACAAACGATCCAGATGGCTATACTCTTACGCTTCGAGCGTCTACTACTCCGGCAATGCAGGCGTCGGGAGGACTGTATATCGCTGACTATACACCCGCAACGCCTGGTACTCCTGACACCTGGAGCGTCCCATCAGGTTCGGTTGAGTTCGGATACAGCGCATACGGAACCGACGTGAACACCTCAACTTGGGGAACAGGTTCTTCGTGCGGCGCTGCCGGAACGCCATCCGGAACTCAGAAATACAACGGATTCTCCACTACGACCTTTACTGTAGCAACACGAAGTGCTACAACTACCACGTCAGGTATCGATACGAACGTATGTTTTGCGGCTGAGCAGGATACCGTGTACGCAGCTGCTGGTACCTATACCGCACTGATTACTGCTACCGCAACCGTGCAATAATCTTCAAACATGCAATTACAACACGCACAGAACAGCAGACACCAAGGGTCATTTATACTTTTCTTGACTCTGGCGCTCGGTTTGATCTGTGCGTTTTCTAATACGGCAGAAGCCTATACTATTACCAAGATCGGAGTAGAGGACTCCGAGGACTTCGTGGTTGAGCCAGGAAAGACGGAACTCTTCCTCAATCCCGGCGAGACCGTTACTCGTAACATCTCAGTTACCAACAGAACCAACCGGGAGCTCAACTTCAGCGTAGGAGTTGAGAACTTTGTCGGAAGCAACAGTCCTGACAGTACGGTCGTTCTTCTTCCTGCGGGAGTGAATACCCCGTATCCACTGAGCGAATACGTCTCATCCGAGGTACAGGACTTCACGCTCCAGTTCGGAGAAAAGATCACGTTCGCAGTGACTATTACGACTCCTGCGGATATGGAGCCGGGAGGACACTACGGTGCCATCATCGTGTCCAACGAGTCTCCTGGAATGCTTGACGGAAACGGCAACGAGGTTGTCGGGGGAACACGGCTTACCTCTCGAATCGGATCCCTTATCCTGATGCGAGTGAATGGCGACGTGGACGAGTCCGGAATGCTTGAGACGTTTAAGATCAGCGGGCCGAACAAACTGTTCCGGCAGAAGATGCCGACATCGTTTGAGATTTCGTTCAAGAATGACGGTAGCGTGCATCTCGTACCGTACGGAACAATTACCATTACCAATATTTTCGGATCGGAGGTTGCGCAGATTCCGGTAGACGCGTACTTCGCGCTGCCCGACGCGACCCGATACCAGGAAATTGTATGGCAGGGAAAGCCGTTCTCATTCGGCCTGTATAAGGCCAAGCTTGAGCAGTATAGGGGATACGGCAATGAGCTTGATACGGAGAGCATTCGATTCGCCGTTCTTCCGCTTGCCGTCGTTCTTCCGGCACTCGGAGGACTTATCCTCGTGTTTGGAATTCTCTACTTTGTCACACGCCGATTTGAGATCCGGCGAAAATAGCACCCTATGTTCCATAAGAAAATCCAGCTCATTTTCATCTGCTTTTTGACTGTCTCGGCATGCGTACCGATGACTGCATTCTCCGTGATGCAGAGCTCGAACTACGAGGTGCAGTTCGACAGCGTGAACTTCGGAGGAGGGTACTCTTCCAGTACCTCATATCAACTGCAGGATACGGCAGGGGAGGTCGGGTCCGGAAATTCCAGCTCCGCGACCTATCAGATGCGTGCCGGGTACCAGCAGATGAATTCCGCATATATTGCCATAAACAACCAGAGCCTTGTGGACCTTGGAAACTCTCCGGGACTGGTTGTGAGCAACGTGTCGTCGAGTACGGTCGTAAACGTCAAGACTGACAGCTACGGGGGGTACCAGCTCACGATCAGGGCCTCCACCACGCCCGCCCTGACCTCGGGTCCGTATCATTTCAATGACTATACTCCTGCTGGAGTCGCACCGGACTACGCGTTTGCCGTGGGGTCTACCGATTCCGAATTCGGATTTGCCGTATCCGGATCCGATGTCGTTCAGCGATACAAGAACAACGGATCTGCATGTAACGCGGGATCAAACTCAACCGCCTACACCTGCTGGGACGGTCTTTCGACAACGCCGACGGTCGTTTCGGAACGTCACTCGTCCAATCACCCCTCGGGAACGGACACGACATTTTATTACCAGGCGGGAATCGGAACCAACAAGGTGCAGGAACCGGGACTCTACAGTGCGAGCCTTGTCATAACCGCGACGGCTCTCTAGGCTCATCGTGATAAAATAGAAAAGTGAGATACGCATTCCTCAGAAAAAATCACGCCACGATTCTTGCGTGCCTTTTCTCACTGCTTCTCGTCGCGACTTCGTACCTGTCGATTGACGCGACGGACTCGATCAATGTCAACCTCCATGTTGAGGGATGCAACAACAACTATGTCTGCGAAGCGGTCATAGGGGAGGACGCGCTCTCGTGTCCGAACGACTGCACGTACGTTGCTCCGACCTCGACACCTCCGGAGGAGCCCGAAGACGACGAGGAAACCGGAGGAACAAGCGGAAGCAAGGTAAAGAAAACGGGACAGCATTCTCCGCTGCTGATTTCCGTCGGCGACATCAGGTCGACCGGAAGCGAGATTACGATTACGTGGACCACGACGCATCCCTCGAACGGATCAGTGGTGTGGAGTTCCGGAACGAACTACAATCTCGGAACCCTGCAGGAAATCGGTTTCGTACGCGACCACTCGTTTACGCTTTCGAATCTTCCGCTCAATACCTCGTACTCGCTTACGCTGACCGCAACCGACCTGTACGGACGCGTCGTTCGCCAGACGGTGTTCGCATCGACGCAGGCGGGACCGGCACCGAGTCCCGTGGTTGAGGAGGTAAGGATAACCCAGCAGGAGGGAGGTGCCGTCATCCAGTGGCAGAACCCGGATACGGACTTCGACTATATCCGGATCGTGCGTTCAGACTCGTTCTTCCCATCCGGTCCGTTTGACGGAGAGGTCGTGTACGAGGGAAGCGCCCAGAGTTTTTTTGATTCCGAACTTGAGGAGAACACGAGATACTTCTACTCGATTTTCGTAAAAAGTGGAAACGACTTTTCTCCCGGAGTTTTGCGCAACTTCATCCTTCGGCCAGAGCAGGATTTTTTTGGAAGCACAGGCGAGCCCGTTACGGTGTTCGGTCCGATCTATGACTCGACCGTGATTACGAACATAGACTCGTCCAACGTCGGAAACGCCCTACGGATCTATCAGGAGGGAACGGAAGTCTCTCGCGCGAACAACACGTTTGATGTCAGAAACGGATACGAGGTGGTTGTCGCTGTGGATAAAACCGAACTGATTCCGTCCAGTGCGCAGGTGTTCATCTCATATTTTCCGTCCGCACAGATGGTTGACGGACGGGAATACGTGCTCGAATACGACGGGTCGCGCCAGAAGTTTGTTACGTCTTTCACTGTTTCCAATCGCGACCAAAACGCCCCGTTCATTTTGTATATACGAAATAATCAGGAAATAAAGGGTTATATGGGATACTTGAGCGCGAAGGTTTTGTCACGCGAAGCTGAGGAACAGAACTGGTGGTCTGGACTGCTTAAAAATGACCTGTTCGTATCCGTTCTGTTATTCAGTTTTTGCCTGATTTTCATCGCGTTTTTGTGGCTTATGCTCTTCTGGACAAAACGCAAAATGAGTGAGGAAAACTAAGGTTATTTTCCTTGTTCGCATGTCAGCCAAACGGTATAATTACTACCATAAAACGTTTGGAAATGACCTTCGATTTTTTTAAAAAAATAACAGTTGGACTCCTTGCCTTTTTCATTGCGTTTTCTCCTCTCGCTCCTGTAGCGCATGTCGCGTACGCGGACATCAATCCTGAGATCAACTACCAGGGTAAGCTTCTTGGTTCGACCGGATCCGCAGTGAGCGACGGAACGTACGAGATGACCTTCAGCCTGTACACCGTGTCTTCGGGCGGGTCAGCAATCTGGACCGAGACGCGAACGGGGGCGGATGAGGTCGACGTGGTGAGCGGACGCTTTAGCGTCATGCTTGGAGAGGTGAGCTCGCTCTCGGGCGTCGACTTCAATCAGCCGCTTTGGCTTGGCGTCACGGTCGAGAGCGACAGCGAGATGACTCCTCGAAAGCAGCTCGGCACGGTGCCTGCCGCATTCGTCGCGCAGAACTCGATCGCTCTCGGCAACGCGACATCGACGCAGTACCTGCGATCAGACATTGCGGGAATGCTTTCGGTCAGCTCGTCTTCGACAGGACTGATCATCAACCAGTCCGGCTCGGGTGACATACTCAACCTGCAGGACGGGGGATCGGAAGTCTTCACTGTGGTCGACGGAGGCAACGTCGGAATCGGCACCACGACTCCCGGCACGAAGCTTGCAGTGGCAGGAACCGTGCGCATCACCGGCGCTTCGGTCTTTGACTCGACACTTTCCGCGTCGGGTGCGGT
>CBKWTF010000017.1:0-10813 GCA_966677695.1 uncultured bacterium
TTAGGACAGCAGGTTTTCATTCTGCAAATCCGGGTTCGATTCCCGGTAGGGTCGCAAGTCGAGGGTTCATTCGGACACCCGTGACTTTCTCCCTGCGGTCTGCCTTGTCAGGTATTCTTTTTGTTTTTTCCGTATGCGTGTCCGCATGAGACACCCGACTTTTTAGAATTTGAGATGGCAGAAAGCCTTAAAGTCAAATCTGTAGGGGGTACTATCATACATATTCTTTTTCATCTATAAGATGACAACAGGATACAGTGTATTTTAAATGTCAATGGAATTCATGTTAAATTATAGAGTTTTAGAAAATATGATAGATGTGACAAGTATTTTCCTTCACGGTGTAATTACAGTAAGGAAATACGAGAGGAGGGTGGTCCGTGAGGAACTTGCAAGGCTCGAGAACAAGGAGTAGAAATAAGCCATGCGAAATGATGCGATAACCAAGCAGGAAATATGGGGTACTGCCCTGTGCATTCTGTCGCTTTCGGTGATCTTTTTTGGCGAATGGTTTCCTTGGTCGATACCTTGGACTGACGTCTGGACTTCGATAATTACGGGACGCGTGTCCGGTGCCGTGCTCGTGGTCTGGTTCGATCGACTTGAGAGCAAGAAAAGGGAGCTGTCACGAGCGCACATAATTGAGAGATTCATAAGAGACCTATTCAGCATTCTTACCGTTATCAGGTCGGCTCTGGGAGTCGGTCTGGAGGATCCCTCGGGAAGCAGGAGGGGGATAATGGCGGAGCTCGAGCGGACTCTTGGTAGGTACAATCCGAGAATTCATCTAAACAGAATCGTCAATCTTACGCCTGAAAAGCATAAGGCAATCGCCCAGGAGCTTTCCTGCATCCAGTCATCCCTTTCTGAACTTTTCCTTCACTCCATATCACACAAAACAATCGAGGATAAGGTCGCTTCCTCGGTAGCCGAGATGCAGGGCTGGATTGATACTGTCCTATCTAATTATGCAATCTTCCCTGAGATAATTCAGGGACGAGCAGGCTCTGAGATCATGACAAGATGGATTCCCGGCATGTCCAATCTTATCGAGAACACTTTTGCGGTTTTGACGTATGCATTGGATATGCAAGAGTTGAACGACGTTGATCTCAGATGGGGAAGCAGGGGTAGATAAAACATGGTTGTGTATAATCATCACATGAATATCGAAACCAAATTTTTAGAAGGTCACCTAAATCACAAGAGAAGTTCCGGAAACGAATTCGGGGTGATCATCCTCAAGCCAGACTGTCCTGAGGATGAGAAGGTGTTTCTCAGTGAATTTGCCTCGGCGAACGGACTCCGTCTTCTATCCGAATCGGAAAGGGGGCTGACGAAGCAGGAAGTCATCGCCCTCTATCCCGAATCCTTCTCGTACTCGAACAACGACCTCGAGTTTGGCATCGACTGGAAGCTTGAAACGATCGCGTACATGACCTCGGGAAAGTGCGCGTGCTACCTCTTTGAGGGCGAGGACGCGGTAAGGAAGCTCGTCTCCCACAAATACGCCATCCGAGGCAGGCACGGGAAGGTGACGCGTCCCGAGGCGCCGCTCTCGAAGGACGAGTTCAACGAGAGGGTGGTGAGGAACCTCGCGCATACGGCCGACGCCGGCGAGGTGCAGAACGTGATCTGGCTCCTGTTCACATAGCCAATAGAAAATCCCGACGCGGCACACTGCCTCGTCGGGATGTTTTTCCGAACTCACTTCGGCAGGATCTTCTCCTTGCCCACGTACGGGACGAGCGCCCTGGGGATGTCGACGCTGCCGTCCTCGTTCTGGAAGTTCTCCAGGATCGCGATCATCGTGCGGGTCACCGCGACCGCCGTTCCGTTGAGCGTGTGCACAAGTCTCGGCTTGCCGCCGTCGGTTGGCTTGAACTTGGCGTTCAGCCTCCTGGCCTGGAAGTCGGTGCAGTTTGACGTCGAGGTGACCTCGCCGTATCCGCCCTGGCTTCCGATGAACGGCATCCATGCCTCGATGTCGTACTTCTTGGCGGCGGGCGCGCCGAGGTCTCCCTTGCACATGTCCATCACGCGGTAGGGTATGCCGAGCCGCTGGAAGAACTCCTCCTCCATCGCGAGCATCAGCTCGTGCGACTCTTCGCTCCTGTCCGGATGCGCAAGCTGGTAGAGCTCGACCTTCGTGAACTGGTGCACCCTGTAGAGGCCCTTGCTCTCGCGGCCCCCGCTGCCTGCCTCCGTGCGGAAGCAGTGGCTCACGCCGGCGATCCGTATCGGGAGTTTCTCCTCGGGAACCGTGGTTCCTGCGAAGTACGCGCCGATCGGTATCTCCGACGTTCCGATGAGGCTGAGCCCGCCCTCGTGGAGCGAGTAGACCTGGGTCTCCGGACCCCGGGGTGTGAACCCCGAGGCGGTGATCATCTCGTCCCTCACCAGCTCGGGCACTGTCATCGGGGTGAAGCCGTGCTCCGTTGCGATGTCGAGCGCGAACCTCACAAGCGCGAGCTCGAAGAGCACGCCCTCGTTCCTGAGGAAGTAGAACTTCGGTCCGGCCACCTTGGTGCCCGCCTCGAAGTCCGCAAGGTCCAGGATTCTGCAGAGCTCCACATGGTCCCTTAGCCTGAATCCCGGCCAGCGGTTGGGGGTGCCGACCTCGCGGATGACGACGTTTCCGCCCTCGTCCGTTCCGTCCGGCACGCCCTCCGCGGCCATGTTCGGGACGCGCAGCATTTCCGAGTTGAGTGTGAGCTCGAGATACTCGACCTCCTCCTTGAGTCTCGTGACGATTCCCTTGAGTTCCATGCTTCTTGTGCGGAGCCTGGTCCTCTCGGTCTCGTCCGCGCCCTTGAAGCTCTCGGAGTTCCTGTTCGTCTCTGCCTGCGCTTCCTCGAGCGCCTTCTTTTTCTTCGCGAGGTCTCCGTGGATGGAAACTATCGCGTCGATGTCCGCGTCGCTTCCCCGGGCAAGCGAGTTTCTTCTCACCAGCTCCGGGTTCGCGAGTATGAATTTGATGTCCAGCATTTTTCCTCCTTGTGTTCGTTGTTGGTTTTCGGATGCGTTGTTCCGTCTGTCCGCACATTAGTATCGATCACCGTGCCTGTCAATGATCGAATTGACAGGCGTACCGTGCGCGTGGTTATCTTGTACCAGAACAAGAACCACAAACAACAAGACACCAACATGAAAGACCAGTCAAAGAGTGAGATGCTTGTCGCCCTGGACGACTTCATGTCGGACAGGGGATGGCGGGCATCAACGTGTGCGTCGTGCACACGGAAATTCTACACGAAGGAGACAACGTCGCAGCGTGCCGTCTGCGGACGGAACAGATGCGACGACGGTTTGCACGACTTCAGGAGGCTGCCGGGACGAAAGTTGCCGGTGGCTCCCTCGAAAGTGATCGACATCATGAGGGCGAGCTTCATGGCTTCGGGCTATGCGCCGGAAGCCGCGGTGCCAGTCGCCTCGCAACACGGAAGGACCGACCTCGTGGTCGCCGGCGTACAGATGTACGACTCGGTGATCCACGGGAACGCCCCCGCAAGGGAGGGCAAGTTCTTCGTGGCTCAGCCGAGCGTGCGGACGCAATTCATCCCGCTTATTGAGAGTGAGGAAGGGACGTCCACCTCCTTCGTGAACGCGTGCACCGAGCAGATGGGCGCGACGTTCGTGGACCACCTCTTCGCGGTCGACTCTTGGTGCTCCGTCCTTTCCGGGCTGGGACTCCACATGAACGACTTCGTGCTCGTCACGAAGGAGTCCAGTAGCGACTGGGGAACGGGGGAGTTCGACGGGCTCGAGATGTTCTTCCACTACGGGGACCTCGAGCTCGGCGACGCGTCGTTCGTCGACGTGCCCCTCGCCAGGGGCGGGTCCGAGACGATCAGCGACATAGGCTTCGGCCTCGAGCGCGTGACGTGGGCGATGAACAAGACGGACTCGTACTACGACCTTCTCGCTCCGTTTTCCGTTCCGGGAAGCAGGGTCGAGATCGACGCGTGCAGGACTCTCTCGCTTCTTGCCTTGTCCGGAATCACCGCGTCCAACAGAGGTGCGGGACAGCAGTTCCGGAAGTTCGCGAGGATACTGTCGGAGGCCGGAACACGGGAAGTGCCGACCATGGTCGAGCACTTCCACGAGTACTGGTCCCGCTTCCCCGGGAAGGCAGTGTCCGCGTCTGAGGCGGTTCGCGCCGTGAGGCTCGAGCTCGACAGACCGCTGAACGCGAGGCTGTGCGAGTCGCTCCGCCTTCCTCCTCCCAAGGGGGAGACCACGGAGGCGTATCTCGAGAGATTGGTGTATACTTGTGGCATTAGTCATCACGACCTGCGCAAGGCCATACAATCATGCAAACAATAAATCCAAACAAGCGAATATATTTGTCGGGGGGAGGCAACGAGCACCAATCGTTCCCCCTCGACAAATTTTTTTTTGAAACGCTGAAGAGAGGCGGAATGTTTTTATACGTGCCCGTCGCCCTGAGGGGGCACAGGCTGTACCCGACGGCGAACCTTTGGATGAACGGAATCCTGGAGCTCCACGAGAGGACCGATCTAGCGTTCGAGATTGCGGACGAGCCGTCTGCCTATGCCGTTGAGGATATGAAAAAATTCGATGCAATCTACATCGGAGGAGGAAACACCTGGAGTCTTCTCAAGGAGCTGAAGGATTCGGGGTTCTCGGAAGGTCTGCTGTCCTATATCGAAGACGGGATGCCCGTATATGGTGGAAGCGCGGGCGCCATTGTCCTGGGAAAGAGGATCGACACGCACGACGACGAGAACAAGATCCACTCCACGGATATCCAAGGATTCTCTGAACTGGGGAACTATTCGGTGACCTGCCACTTTGATCCAGAGGGCGGCGACAGGTTCTCTGAGTGGGCCAAAACAAACTCGCTTCCGATACTGTGCCTTCCTGAGGAGACCGGACTGGTGGTCGATGGCAACGTCGTGACCTGCGTTGGTGACAAGGCTTGCTCCATCTACGACGAGCAAGGAACCCTCACAGAAATTCTTCCGGGCAACACTTTCAAAATATAAAAATAAAAACGTCCGCAACCCCTTGGGGTTGCGGACGTTGCGTTTGGTTCAGAACAGCGCGATGGCTCCCTGAACAATGGCTTGAGTCACTTCACTCACCGAAGACAGACGGTCCTTCACTATCTCTGCGATTCGTGCCTCGTCGGATTCGCTGGGTTCGGAACCCAGTACCTCCACGTATACGAGCCACGGGTCATTGAGCTTCCGGCCCATCTGCGAGGTGAGGTACACGTACGACTCGAGGCCGATCTCGTGGATGTCACTTGAGATGAGCCAGCACAATGCCGTGTAGACCTTGCCGACGTGGTAGACGGGGTTCTTCCCGCAGCACGCCTCCATGCTCATCCTCCTGCAGAAGGGGATGACACCGTTATGCCGGTTGCCCCGGCCGACGACGCCCTCGTCTCCGCTCTCGATCGCGCTGCCCGTGAGGGTCAGGTAGTAGTCGGACCTCTCGGGGTCGTCCCTCGTATTGAGGGAGACCGATACGTTCAGTCCTTCGTGCTCCCGCCTCATCAGGTCGATGATCATCTCGCGCAGGCGCTCAAGCTCCTTCTTGTAGAAGTCGTAGTCGGGAGTGTATACCGAAATGAACGGGATGCACGCCGTGACGTCGAGATCCATGCCGACCCTCTTCGCCATCACCTTGATGTCGGTTCCGACGTGAGGATTCACGCGCTTGAACTCCTTCGAGTTGAGCGTGGTCTCGATGAGCACGACGGCACTTTCCGTCGCGCTGAGCGGATAGTATCCGACTGCGGTCGACGTGTCGTTCGATCGCTTCGAATTGTCGTGGTGGCTCGCCATCTTCTTGTCGGGAACCTCGAAGAAGAACTGGCGCTCGTTTCGGGTCGTGCCGTCGCTTTCGTACACCACGCCGGGTCCCGGCGCGAAGTGCGTGTTATCGATGATGAACAGCCACTCGTCCAGGTCCAGCAGAGGGAGCACTTCTGCGAAGTGCTCCCTGATGACCTTCGTGGCTATGTCGAGGTAGGGGATGTCCTGTTCCTGGAAGGTCCGTGTGAACCTGCAGTTGAGGTACACCCTGATTGGGGTCAGCATCTCGCCGCCTCCGAACATGACCCTTGCGGATCCGCCGGAGATCGCGATCTTGTCTACCATGTGCCTGAGGATGACGCCGAACTTCTCGAGCGTGTACTGAGAGTACGCCCTCGAGATTTTCTCGGCGATCGTGTCGCACAGGGTGTCGGGATGGCCGAGACCCTTGCGCTCCACGATCTCCACTTCGGTGTCGTCGATGACGGGTGAGCCCGCGTAGCGGATTACCAGATTATTGGGGTTCATGACTTTCGCTTGTTGGTTTGGTATGTGCTTTGGCTGGCGTGAATTTACAATTAATAATTCAAACTGTCAATAAATTATTGAGACAAACTTGGAGATGGCCTTCAATTTATTAGAAAAAATTTACATGTGTCTTTTAAAAAATGCTATTATTTGAATATGGAATGTCTATTCTGCAAAATAATAAGGAGCGAGGTGCCGTCGTTGAGGGTCTGGGAGAACGAGTCGGCGCTCGCGTTCCTCGACATAAACCCGATCAAGCCCGGGCATGTTCTGCTTGTGCCCAAGGAGCACTCCGAGGACGTGTTCGAAATGGATGAAACACAGTTCGCAGAACTTATGATCTCGGCAAAGAAACTCGTGCCGCACCTGAAGGGGGCGCTTTCTTCAAGAAGGGTCGGGATGGTTGTCGAGGGATTCGGTGTGCCGCACACTCACATCCATCTTGTTCCGGTCAACTCAGGCAACGAGCTCAATCCGGAACTTGCCAAGGCGATGTCCGCAGTCGAGCTGGAGAACATTCAGACTCTGTTGCTAGGGGCGTTTAAGGAGGTGAAATAAAACTTAAATATCTGTCACTATTGTCACTTTTCATTCTGCTCGAGAAGGGTTGTGAACTGTGTTGAATGAATTAGAAAGAAACCTTGCGGGGCAATGAATTATTTGGTTCTAACTGCGGAAGGCTCGCCAACATTAGAGACATACACTTGTCCTCAGATGATCAATTACGAAAGCGCCCTGGTAACAGGGCGCTTTCGTTGAGTCGCGATAAACTACGCGTTTGCGGCTACCTTGCGTACCATGCTTCCTGCCATGACTTCATGTCCGCTATTTCCTTGTTTTGCGCAGAAATGATTGCGCGAGCGAGAGTCTTGATCTCGGCATGCTTGGCGTTCTTCAGTGCCAGCTCTGCCATTTCTACCGCACCCTGGTGGTGCATGATCATTTCACTGATAAACGCCCTGTCGAACTCGTCGCCTGACTTGCCTTCCAGTTCGGCGTTCATGGAGGCCATCATTTCGGCCATGCTCATGGTATCGCCGTCGTTGCCCATCATTGAGCCGTCAGGCATCACGTGCATGTCGCTGCCTCGGCTTACGAATACGGGGGCATTTGCGGACCCGATTCCGTAGCCGATGCCCAGACCGACAACGAGCGCAACGAGCGCGATAATTATTCCTGTACTTTTTTGCATATATTTTGAGTTAATTTAATGAGTTGATAAGTGGGAATACGGTACGCTACGGTGATTTGGGGTGTAGGATGCCGTTAGAGAATAATTCCTGGTAGGGAGGCGGCGTGTCGTGGGCATGGGTTTCTCTTCGAGAAATCGCGTATCTCAGGTCAGGGGGCCTGTCACACGAGGTAAGCCAATATGCAAAGACCAGAGTGATTGCCAGGGCGATAAGGGAGATGGTCGGCAGAATTCCCGTAAACGCGCTGTGCCATGCGGCGATGTGGTCAAAGACGTCCATCTGGCATATTGCGTACTCACCAGGCATAAATGGGCATCCCGGTTCATGGTGGTGTCCGGTTATGGCAAGCATCCCGATGCCGGACATGCCCACAAGGGTGATCAGGGACAGCGTTAGGATTGTTTGCTTTAGAAAATGCATGGTTACAGTAGGAAAAACATGGCTCCAGCCAGTGCCGCCATTCCAAAATCCTCAATCAGGGTTACCTTCGTGAGGGGGACCTTCAGGAACGTGCCGAGGCATGCGCACATAAACTCTTCCTTCTTGGCAATCTTGATAGCGACGCCCAGACCGCTAAACGACATTACTGCGAACTCCGCGATCAGAAGGCCGCGGGAAAACGGCGCAAGTATCATTGCCAAGCCAAAGAACAGCTCTAAGAACGGGTAGGCATATCCGTACCAGGGCGCCCTCATGGCCAACAGGTCATAGGTCTGATATCCGTGCGCAAATCCGGGCAGGTCCATCAGCTTAAATGTGGCAAAGGTAAGAAAGAACCCGATCATGAAGTAGGAAATGCTTTTTTCGAACTCAAAGTTCCCCAGGCCGGCATCGTTGACGGAGAGGGCAGCGGTGGCAAGGAGCAGGACTGTGAATATGGCAACAAGAGGCATGTAGCTTCTCCACGTGAGCTGTCCGAGTCCCTTGTCCTCGGTTGCGCGAGGTGCCTTGGGAGCTGGGCCTTGCGGGACAAGGTCCATGTGGCATATCGGGCAGGTGCCCGGCTCGTCACGTACTATTTCTGGGTGCATTGGGCATGTATACATATACTATATTGTGCTTGTTACTTTTTACGTTGAGCCAGCTTATACACTTTCAATATTTCCGCAGTGGCTCGCTGCTCCTTACCGTGCTTTATCTGGTGTATGACGTGAGTGGTAAGGTGATTTTCAAGTATCAGATCCTCGACACCGGCCAGGGCTTCCTTGATCGCGGATGCCTGGGTGATGATGTCTATGCAGTACTTTTCCTCCTCGATCATCCTCTGCAGGCCGCGCACCTGTCCCTCGATGAGTTTCAGGCGGCGGGCTGCCTTTGTTCGTATGTCCTGACGCATGCACCTATTATACCCCTAGGGGGTATAATAGGTCAAAGGTTTAGAATGCTTTTTCGTGTAATTCTCCGCATGTGCTGAACTCACCGCATAAAGACTGCTATACTTAACCAATACGCATATGAAAACAGAAACATCAACAGTGCTCAGAATGGACAATGTCGGTATCGTGGTCGAGTCGCTCGACGAGGTCGTTTCTTTTTTCGAAGAGCTCGGGCTCACGCTTGAGGGACGAGCGATGGTCGAAGGAGAATGGGCCGGGCGCGTCACGGGACTGGGCGACCAGAAGGTTGAGATTGCGATGATGGTCACGCCTGACGGCCACAGCCGGCTTGAGCTTTCGCGGTTTATCACGCCCGCTGTCGTCTCCGACCACCGTACCGCTCCGGTAAACGCCCTTGGGTACCTCCGTGCCATGTTCACCGTCAGTGATATCGACGAGACGCTTGAGCGCCTCCAAAAACACGGCGCAGCGCTTGTGGGCGAAATTGTGCAGTATGAGAATTCGTATCGGCTTTGCTATGTCCGGGGTCCCGAGGGGCTTCTTGTGGGACTCGCTGAGGAGCTGCACTGAGAGCGCATCACTGGAATTTTGTCCATAAGTTCTTTATCAAAACCTGATATACTCTTCAGATGAAACTTATTTTTCTGGATACGGAAGGAACGGGGGTCGATACCAAGACAGACAGGCTGTGTCAGGTCTGCTACAAGGTGGACGGACAGATTCGGACGGAATTCTTCAAGCCGCCGGTGCCCATATCGGTAAAGGCCATGAGCATCACGCACATCACCAACAAGATGGTAGAGGACAAGCCGCCGTTCATCGGCAGCCAGATGAAGAGCGATCTGGAAGTCCTGCTGGCAGACGGCGTTCTCGTCGCGCACAACTGCGCATATGACGCGGCCATTCTTGAGAACGAGGGACTAGTGGCCTCGAACAAGATCTGCACGTACAAGGTCGCCCAGTACATGGATCCCGAGGGCAGGATTCCCGAGTACAACCTGCAGTACCTGCGGTACTTTCTCGGATTGGAGATCGAGGGAAACGCGCATGACGCGGAGGGTGACGTGCTCGTCTTGGAGGGCGTGTTCAACAGACTGTTTGCCAAGATGAGAGAAAGTGTAGACAGCGACGACGAGGCGATACGCAAGATGATCGAGATCACCAATACGCCGACGCTGTACAAGAAGATAAACTTCGGAAAGCATGCAGGCAAGAGAATCGAGGACGTCGCCAAGGAGGACCGCGGATACCTTGAGTGGCTGCTCAAGCAGAAGACGGAAAATCCTGACGGAGAGGATGACTGGATCTTCACGCTCAAGAAGCATCTGGGTCTGTAGAAAAGAAAAAGGGCGGCGCCTTTGGCGCCGCCCTGTGACAGGCGATACCGTCGTCGGACTCAGACCGTCGCCTCCTTCGCCTTCTTGTTCGCAGCCTTCTTTGCGGGCGTGTGCTTCATCGTCTTGAACGACTTCTTCGGCACATGGCCTTCCTGCTTCAGCTTTTGAGACTTGACGCCTCCGCGTGAGGCAAAGCCGACGGTAAACGACTTGTACCAGCTCCGGTGGCGAATCGGGCTCGGTTCGCCCTCGTCCCAGAGGATCTCATGGTCCTCGAACACCTTCCGGATCATGCTGATCATGACGTCGGAGGTAAGCGATTCTACGCCCAGCAGGCGCTTTACCGCAGCATAGCGCTGCGAGATGTGCTCCTGCAGATACGCGTAGGTTACGCTGCGACCCTTGGGGGCGTTGGTAACGATGTCCTTTCCGAAAAACGGTATCCGTATCGTTGGTTCTCGGGACTTGGTTCCCATAATTCAATGTTCCTTTCTGGTTTTGATACTACTCTAAGTGATCCAAATAAGGAAGACGCAGAAAAAGCACCTGGCTTACAGGTGCTTTCCGAACCTTTCCATCTCCTTGAACACGGGCTTGAGCTTGAGGCCGGTTTCCGAGATGCAGTAGCCCTC
>CBKWTF010000018.1:0-10785 GCA_966677695.1 uncultured bacterium
GGAGTCGGCTGATCGGGGTTCTGCCTGACATTATTGGGGCGATCATCGTCGTGCTGCTCGGGCTCATCGTGGCTCCGATCCTCGGCGGAATCGTAAAGAAGATCTTCGACGTCATCCGAATCGACGACATGGCCGAGAAGGCTGGCCTCATGGAGGTGACCGCGGGATACTCCAAGAACTTCTCGATCTCGCTCCTGTTGGGCAAGATCGTAAAGTGGTTCTTCATCCTGGCGTTCGTCATGGCGGCTGCCGAGATCCTCGGATGGACGCGCATCACGCAGTTCCTTAACGAGATCGTGTTCTACATCCCTCAGGTGCTTATCGCGGTCATTATCCTCGTGTTCGGCGTGATTGCCGGAAACTTCTTCGAGGTGGTCGTGACCCGGTCGCTTGCCGGATCGAACGCGCCGATCGACAATCCGCAGATCATCGGAAAGGTGACCAAGTGGGCGTTCGTGCTGTTCGGTGCCATGGCCGCGATGCTCCAGATCGGAATCGCGCCGTCGCTGATCCAGATCCTGTTCACCGGAATCGTCTTTTCGCTCGCGCTGGCGTTCGGACTCGGTGGGCGAGAGAAGGCCTCTGAGCTTCTCGACTTCATCTGGACCCCCGCGAAGAAGAGCAGGAAGAAGGAGTAAGTTTCGGAAGATACAACAAAGATACAGCAAAGATACAGCAAAATGGCCCTTAAAATAAGGGCCATTTTGCTGTATCTATACTAAAAAAGCATTGGGGAAGTTCAGCGCAACAAACTTTGCATCACATGTGAAGTATAGAACTTCTCACCGCCAACGAAGGACGTTGGCGGTTTTTCTTTATGCTAAACTGTACTCATGTCACTTATCGTGTACACCAAAACGGGCTGCGGATGGTGCGCAGAAGCGTTGCGGTTTCTGAAAGAAAACAATATCGCTTTCGAAGAGCGCGAAGTACTCGGTAATGAGGCGTACCTCAAGGAACTTGAGGAAAAATCGGGGCAAACCAAGACACCGACGCTCGACCTGGACGGAGACGTCCTTGCCGACACGGACGCGGCGGCCATTGAACTGTGGCTGAAGGAGAAGGGGATTCTGCAGTAAAAACAAAAGCGCCCAGGGCGCTTTTTACTTTGTGTCCGTAATCGCCAGCGAGTACCTGATGCCGTACAGTACGATTCCTCCGAGTACGAAGAACAGCATGTGGAACGAGATGATCGTCAGGAGGAACGTCCCGATAAGCGTTCCTGCGATATATGCCGTGGGACGCAGGATTCTGGAAAGGCTGATGATGTTGATGTCACCGCCGTCTATTCGCTTGAAGAGATGTGTCTCGGTCATGATCTCTACCATGGCGGCCCCGACCCGGGTCATGAAGAGGATTGCGATCCAAACGGAAATGTTCGAGCTGTCTATGAGGCTCAGGAGTGCGGTAAAGGCGGCCATGGTGATGAATCCGATGGTCAGCATCTCCTTTTCTCCGAACCTGTCGTCCGCAAGCCTTCCGGCCAGACCCTGAATCAGGATAAACGGTATAAGGGCGATCGAAAGGATGAGGGCGATTTCGGACAGGTTGAATCCCTGCTCCTCGTACAGGTACAGCGGCACGTAGATGACCATCCACGCATAGAAAAATCTCAGGATGAAGTCGGACATGAGCGTCGCATACACGTCCGTGTTCGCCTTGAGCTTGCGCAGGGCGACCCTGAGCCTGAAGCGGTCATACGGCGCGTCCTGGTATCCCTGAAAGATCTCGCTTGCCATGAAGAGGATCGGGAAGAGCAGAATAAGGATGAAGATGTACACCTGTCGGAAGTCGTCTCCCGAGAGGAATATGCTGGATAGAAACGGTCCTACGATGAAGGCCGCGTTTATGGCGGTAAAATACCAACCCCGAACCTTTCCCGTGCTGTCGTTGGGCGTATGCTGTTCCAGGAATATGTCCATGTTGATGAATACGGTGGTCTGCAGGATGAACAGCGCGCAGAACGCGATTATGGCCGGAATGATCGAGTTGGACAGGATAAGCAGAAGCAGGGCCAGCATCTCGACCATGAGGCTTCCGACGAACAGCCTGTAGTTGCCGAAGCGCTTCAGGTGCGCGCGCATGCTGACGATGGCGATGATCGTGCAGAAGGATGCGGCAGCATAGACCAGTCCGACGTACTGGGGACTGACGAACTGTGCCAGATAGTTTGAGTTGATGTACACGGCCGGCGTAACGTGCAGGGTAAAGAGAAAGATGAAAGCGTAGAACAGCCACGTTGATTTTTTGTCCGCGAACATTGTCCTTATTATATCCGCAAACCATTTCTTTCAGAAGTGTATAAACAGAAAGCCGCAGGCCGATCCTGAAGGATCGGCCTGCGGCTTTCTTGGCTACACTCCGAGGATGACCGGGATGACAAGCGGCTCCTTGGCGGTCTGCTGGAAGAGATACTTTGAGATCTCGTCCGACACGACCTTCTTGAGAAGCTCGAAGTCGATCTGGGACTTTCCTCTGATGTTTCGCTCGATGACCCGCTTTACGATGTTTCGAGACTCCTGGAGAAGCTCCTGTGACTCCCGCAGGTAGACGAATCCTCGTGAGATGATGTCCGGAGACTTCTTGAGGCGTCCCTGCTTGGTGTTCACGCTCGCAACGATGACGAAGATTCCTGCCTCCGACAGAAGCTGTCGGTCGCGGATCACGACGTCCTGGATGTCCGAGATGGCGAATCCGTCGACGGTCACGACCTCGTTAGGGGCCTTCATCGGAAGCACCTCGAGCTTGTTTCCGTTGTCGCTGATCTCGATGATCGAACCGTTGTCCGGTACGACGATGTTCTCCTGGGGAGTTCCGATCGACATCGACAGGTCGGCATGCTGGCGGAGCATGTAGTGGTTACCGTGCAGCGGGACGAAGTACTTGTACTTGATCTGCTGGTGGATCCACTTGAGCTCCTCTCGGTTTCCGTGTCCTGAGGCATGCACGTCCGAGTCGAGGTAGGTGATGACCTTGGCCTCCGATCGGTACAGTCGGTCCTTCAGTCGAACCACCGAAGAGTGGTTCGTAGGAATGATCGACGACGAGAGAAGGATCGTGTCCGTCTTTCGAAGCTGCACGTGCTTGTGGGACTTGTTCGCCATTCGCATCAGCGCGGCAAACTCCTCTCCCTGGGCACCGGTCACCAGAAGGATGATTCGGTCAGGAGGATAGTTGTCCATCTCCGTAATCGGGATGATCACGCCTTCCGCCTTCGTCAGCTTGAGCTGCTTGATGATCTCGACGTTCGACTTCATGCTTCGTCCCTCGATCACGAGCTTCTTGCCGTAGTGCTCCGCGGCGTTGATGATCGCGAGGATTCGCTCCACCTGCGAGGCGAACGTACCGATGATCAGTCGTCCCTTCGTGGCTCCGATGATCTTGTCGATGTTTTCGATCACGACGTTCTCGGAGAGGGACCATCCGGCCTTCTCTACGGACGTCGAGTCCATGGTCAGAAGCAGGGCCTCCTTTCCAGCGAATCGCTTGTACTGGTGCACCTCCTCGTCGGTAGGAATGCCGGCAATGTTATCCACGCGCACGTCCTCGATGAAGACGATGTCTCCCATGTGTGTGTGGATGACGAGTCCCATCGAGTCGGGAATCGTGTGCGAGATGGCAAACGTCTCGATCTTGAGGTTCTCGCTGATGACGATGGTCTCGTCACCGTCGAGGGTCACGATATCAAGGGGTGGCAGGTGAGGGAACTCCTCGTGCCGCTTCTTGATCATGATCGCTCCGAAGATTCGGGAGTAGATCTTCGGGTTTCCGATCTTCTCAAGCACGTACGGAAGACCTCCGATGTGGTCGAGGTGTCCGTGCGTGATGAACATTCCGCGGATGCGGTCCTTTCGCTCCTCGAGGTACTTGGTGTTCGGAATGATGTAGTCGATACCCGGTGTGGTCTCGTCCTTGAACTGGAATCCGGCGTCGATGACGATAATGTCGTTACCGACCTCGATCGCGGTCATGTTCTTTCCGATTTCCTCCACTCCTCCAAGGGGAATGATTCGGATGTTGTTTCCGATCGGTGGAATCTCCTGCGGAGCGTTGTTGAATTTTCGAGCAGGCCTTCGCATGCTCTTAGGCTTTCGGTCAACCTTTCGCCGGACTGAGTTCTTGAGGGCGCTCTTAAACTGGCCGCCTCCTCCGTTTCCTCCTCGTCCGCCTTGCGACTGCTGTCGCGGTCTAAAATCTCTATTCATTTTTCTTAATTATTGGTAATTAATGCCTATTGCTATGAGTTGAATCATAGAAGCAGCACGCATTGGTTACCAATTCCTACCGAGCAAATATCTTCCACACCGTATCGGTCTCCGTGTACCAATTATACACCTCCGCAAAGCGATCAGACGGGGTAACGATGATCTGCGGATACTGTGCACGAACGATTTGAGGTACGACGTAGATGAAGTCAGGTGAGTATAGAAATACTGCTGGTACGTCATTTATAACCTGTTTTTCGAAATTTTGCAAGTACGAAAGTTTCTCGGCAGGGTCGCTGCTTTCGCGCGCGGCCTCAAGGGCCTTGTCTCCCTCGATGCTCGTGTAGGACGCCAGGTTGAGTCCCGGGTCGTTTCGCTGGGACGAGTGCCAGAACGCGTAATAGTCGAGATCTCGGTTGATCACGTTTCCGAAGAGGATCGCCTCGTACTCGCGCGGGCGGATGACGTTCGACGTGAGGTCGTTGGTGTCGTATATCTGCAGTTCGGTGTCGATGCCGAGGGACTTGTAGGTCTCGACGATCTTCTCTCCGACGGCGATCAGCTCAGGCACGTTGCTTGTCGAGATGGTGAACGTGATCCGCTGCTTGGTGCTGTCAGTTGATGTTCCTTCCGTCGCGGGAGAAAGCTCGTACTTGTCAGAAAGGGAAGAGAGCCTCTCTCGTGCCGCATCGATGCCGTATGGCTGGGTCGATGTCGCCTCCGATGTCGAGAACAGCGTGATCGGAGAGTACAGGGGAGTCGCGTATCCCGAGAGGATCGTGTCAACCAGCTCGTTTCGGTCGATCGCGGTATCAAGCGCCTCCCGTACGTCGTGATCGGTAAGGGCCGCAGACTTGTTCTGGTTGAAGAACAGGGCGAATACGCGGGAGTACGGCAGTTGTATCACGCTTTCCTTGCGGAGGTTGATTCCCGCAATGTTGCTCGGGGTCACGCTATGCATCGAGGTGATCTGCCTCTTGTCGAATGCCGTAAGCATGTCCTCCTCGTTCCTGTAGAATGAGATGTGCATTTTGCTGATGTACGGCTTCTTGATGGTGTACTCGTCGAAGCTTCGCAGGTCGTACGAGGTGATGATCTCGTCCTCGTCCTTGTGGACGCCCGCGAGCTCGTACGGTCCCGAACCTACCGGATTGGTGTTGAGCGAGCTGAACGGGAACTCCTCGGCGGTAATCTCGCCCCACTTGTGCTCAGGCAGGATGCCGAGCGTCGCGTTGAAGATAAAAGGAGAGTACGGGGCGCTCAGGGTGAACTCGATCTCCTTCTCGTTGATCTGCTCTACGCGCACGCCGTCCCAGTTCGGTCGCTTCGGAGACTTGATCGCGGGATCCTGTGTTTTCAGTATGGTAAAGATAACGTCATCCGTAGTGACCGGCTCGCCGTCATGGAATACTGCGTCTGAGCGGATCTTGAAGTTGTATGTCAGGCCGTCCTCCGAGACGGTGTATGACTCGGCGAGGTCGGGCACGAGCTCGCCGGCGGCGTTTAGCCGAAGCAGTCCCGAGTAGACAAGCGCGGACAGGTCTCGGTCGGTATCGGTCGTTGCCAGTACCGGGTTTACGAATCGGGGCGTTCCGATCATTCCCTCGTTCAGCTCTCCTCCCTCTGCCGGCACCTCGACGAGGAACTGGCCGTTCAGCTTGAGAACCACCGAGAATGACGCATATGCTAGGAGTACGGCGAGACCGAACGCAAGAACACGCTCAAAGAGCGAGAACTCATAAAAAATAGCGGTCAGCTTCTGGACAAAGCTCTTGTATCGGGAACGTTTTGGAATGTCGTCCGAGTAATTCACTGTAAAAGTGGTTGGTTAGGCGATGTGCCCGATGCTCTGGTGTGAGCCTAGGAAATCGCGAAGATCACGAATGAGACGAGCGCGAACAGGGCGCCGATGATGATGGTTGCGACAAATACGAGCTTCTCGAGCCCTCGTCGTGTCTGGAACGCACCCTGTGAGTCGTCTCCGCCGAACGCGCCGCTGAGGCCGCTGGTCTTAGACTGCATCAGTACGCCCGCGATGAGCAGTACCGAAAGGATAATCTGAATGATGGACAATGTTGTATGCATATCTGTTGTGGTAAGGACTATAGCACAGGCAAGTGAAGTTGTCACCAGGAATGCAACAGGGCCTGTCTATACTATAGACAGGCCCGGGCTTCAGTTCGGAAGTATTCTTGTTCGTGAATCTATGCTCATGTGATTGATGATCTCGTTACGGCAGGCAAGGTAGGCGGGCAGATCGTCGGAATCTGGATCTTCGGTCATCCTGAGGATTGCGTACTTTGTGCCGTGAACAAGAACCGCAAAATCAGCGTCTGGATACTGGTCGGCGATGCTATCGAGACTTTTCTCATCCGCAAGAATGTCGGTGAAGTCTTCTTCAAGAAAAAGGAAAATGATCTTCATTACAGGATGTCTTTCTGGTTTTATATAACCACCGGTATTTAATTTGTCAAATAATGCAGGCATGCGATTGCCTGAGATTGAGCCTGTCGCCCATATCTGCTATAGTTCCACACATGACCGGTACCGAAATCCGCCAGCGTTTCCTTGATTTTTTCAAGGAGCGCGGCCACACAATCATCCCGTCGGCCCCTCTGATTCCGGAGAACGACCCGACGGTTCTTTTTAATACTGCGGGAATGCAGCCTCTTGTTCCGTTCCTGATGGGACGAGAGCATCCGTCCGGATCCAAGCGGCTTGCCGACGCGCAGAAGTGCGTGCGAACTAACGACATCGACGAGGTGGGAGACAACACGCACCTCACATTTTTTGAGATGCTCGGAAACTGGTCGCTCGGAGACTACTTCAAGGAGGATGCCATCACCTGGAGCTACGAGTTCCTGACCTCAAAGGAAGAAGGGCTCGGACTTGATCCGCGGCGACTCTACGTAACGGTCTTCGAGGGAGACGAGAACGTGTCCCGAGACGAGGAGACCGCGTCTATCTGGCGCGGCATCTTCGAGAAGAACGACGTTGCGGGCAACCGCATCTATTTCCTGGGCAAGGACGCCAACTGGTGGCCTGCGGTAAAGAAGGAGACTGACGCGTGGACCGGACCGACCGGACCGTGCACCGAGATGTTCTACGACGTGACGGGTACACTCACGGACGGACTGACACAGGAGGAGTTCCTCGCTGCCGATGACGCGCAGAAGGTCGTGGAGATCTGGAACGACGTGTTCATGGAGTACGAGAAGAACGACGGCACCATCGTCGGGCAGCTCGCGTCAAAGAACGTGGATACCGGATCCGGACTTGAGCGAATCACTGCCGTAGTGCAGGGCAAGAACAACGTCTTCGAGACGGACCTCTTCGCGCCTATCTTTGCCGCGATCAACGAGCGAAAGACAAAGGACAACAATCGCGCGGCGCGAATCGTGGCCGACCATATCCGCTCTGCGACATTTCTCATATCTGACGGAGCGACACCGTCCAACACCGACCAGGGATACATCCTTCGACGACTGATCAGGCGCGCCGTTCGATATGCGGACGCACTCGGCATTCCAGCAGGAGAGCTCAAGAACCTGACTTCGGTAGTCGTCGACGCCTACAAGTCGCACTATACCAACCTTGAGACGCGCAAGGACGCGATCTTCGAGACCGTTGCAAAGGAAGAGGAGCAGTTCCGAAAGACGCTCGACAAGGGTCTGAAACACTTCGAGAAGCTTCCTGCCGGAGACATCTCCGGGCATGACGCATACATGCTGTTCACTACGTACGGATTTCCGGTCGAGTTTACCCAGGAGATCGCCGCGGGCGAGGGGCGCATCATAGACATGGAGGGGTTCGCCGCGGAAATGAAGGCGCACCAGGACGCGTCGCGAAAGGGTGCAGAGCAGAAGTTCAAGGGAGGACTCGCCGACCATTCTGACGTCGTCGTGCAGTATCATACCGCGACCCACCTCATGCTTGCGGGTCTGCGCAGGGAGCTCGGAACTGGAATCCACCAGGCTGGATCAAATATTACGGCCGAGCGACTCCGATTCGACTTTACGCATCCTGACAAGGTTGAGGCGGAAACGCTTCGACGCGTCGAGGAGTTCGTAAACGCCGCGATTGCCGCCGATGCGACAGTGACCACGGAGGTGCTCGACAAGGAGGCTGCCCATCAGGATCCGACGATCGAGGGAAGCTTCTGGGAGAAGTATCCTGACAGGGTGACCGTATATACGATCACCGGTCCGGACGGAACGGTCTATTCTCGAGAGCTCTGCGGAGGTCCGCATGTCGCGAACACGTCCGACATCAAGGGAACGTTCAGGATCACCAAGGAGGAGTCGTCCTCTGCGGGAGTGCGCCGAGTGAAGGCGGTGCTTGAGTAAGCGTCCTGATTGCGCAGCGTATTTCGTTCTGATACTCTGACACAAAACTTCCGCAGGTGCGGCAGGTTCTTTCAATCCAACCCAAACATCCGACCATCGTAATGAGCTCTCCCCAAAGAGGAATGCTGTTTATCGCTTCGGGCCCGTCAGGCAGCGGCAAGTCCACCCTTATCAGGGACGCCATCGAGGCGCGTCCGAACGCGTTTGACTTCCAGGTCACTTGCACCACCCGTCTTCCCCGGGAAAAGAAGGAGGGAGGCAAGGAGATTCACGGCAGGGACTATTACTTTCTGACGGAAGCTGATTTCGAAAGCGGCATTCAGAAGGGATTCTTCCTCGAGCATGCGGAGTATTGCAGCAACCGCTACGGTACGCCGCTGTACGAGGTGAAGAGCAAGCTCCGGCGCGGCGCGGTAATCCTTATGGATATCGAAGTCCAGGGAGCCGCGCAGGTCCGTGCGTGTACTGATCCGCTGATCCGTTCGGCGCTGGTCGACTGCTTCATCCATCCTCCGAGCATGGAGGAGCTGGAGAGGCGCCTGATCGGACGCGACGGCGCGGCTGATGCCAAGCGGCTCGAGACTGCCCAGGAGGAAATCAGGCAGGCACACCTGTTCATGCATGCGATCGTCAACGACGACCGCGGCGAGGCGCTTGTGAGGCTCCTGAACATCATCGACCTGGCCTTGTCCGAAAGGATGGCGGCCTGAGTTTTATCGGGGTGCAAAAACCATAGCAGGCGCCGCGGAGCACAACTCCGGTGCTCCTTTTCTTTTTTGTAACACACCGCCGAAAACGGTCGGACTGCCCGTGTTGACTTGCTCCTCCAAACCCATACAATACGAGCATTATCAGTAATTTGATTTTTAACGTTATGTCAAAAAAGCAGAAGACTGTTAAGCGGTCCGTTGTCCCGGTCGGGGACAGGGTCCTACTACAAGAAATCAAGAGCGAGGCAAGGTCGGGAAGTGGCATCATCCTGCCGGACTCGATGGATTCGGACAAGGGTCTCAAGGAGGCCAAGGTCATCGCTGTCGGCAACGGCAAGTACGTGGACGACGAGCTCGTTCCGCTGTTCGTGAAGAAGGGCGACGTCGTGCTTTTCGGTTGGGGAGAGAAGATCACTTTCGACGGAGAGGAATACTATCTCGTGCGCGAGTCTGAAATTTCCGCAAAGATAGAATCAAAGTAACGCTCAGCATTTTTACCACATAACTTTCTATACAATACGATATGGCAAAAAAAGTTCTGTTCGATGAGGAGGTGAAGAAGGCGCTCATCAAGGGAGTGAACACCGTCGCTGACGCAGTGCGCGTGACCGTCGGTCCGCGCGGGCGCAACGTCATCCTTGACAAGGGATTCGGAACTCCGACCATCACCAACGACGGCGTTTCCATCGCCAAGGAGATTTCCCTGGAGAACCGCTTCGAGCACATGGGCGCCGAGATCATCAAGGAGGTCGCGACCAAGACCAACGATGCGGCGGGAGACGGAACGACCACGTCCGTGATCCTGGCCCAGGCCCTGATCAACGAGGGCTTTCGGCATACCTCGATGGGCGCAAACAGCATGGCCATCAAGGCCGGCATCGAGAAGGCCGGAAGGGACGCGGTCGAGTTCATCAGGAAGTCCGCGACGGCCATCAGGGACAAGAGGCAGATCGTGCACGTTGCGACAATCTCGGCTGAGTCTGCCGAGCTGGGAGAGATCATCGCGAATACTATCGAGACAGTCGGCAAGGACGGCGTAGTAACCGTGGAGGAGTCGCAGAGCTTCGGCGTGACCAGCGAGGTCGCGCAGGGGCTCGAGTTCGGCCAGGGATACGTGTCGCACTATATGGTGACGGACTCCGAGCGCATGGAGGCCGAGTTCCGCGACCCGCTCATCCTCGTGACTGACAAGAGGGTTTCCAACCTGAAGGAGATCCTGCCGCTGATAGAGGCGGTGGCGCAGAGCGGCAAGAAGGAGCTGGTCATCATCGCGGACGACATCGACGGCGAGGCACTGACGACGTTCGTGGTCAACAAGCTGCGCGGCATCTTCAGCGTACTCGGCATCAAGGCGCCCGGGTTCGGAGATCGCAAGAAGGAGGAGCTGCGCGACATCGCCATCACTACCGGCGCGACGCTCGTGTCGGACGACTTCGGCATCACGCTCGAGAAGGCGACCGTCGCGATGCTCGGCAGGGCGGGCAAGGTCGTGGCCAAGAAGGACTCAACCGTTATCGTGAACGG
>CBKWTF010000019.1:0-10696 GCA_966677695.1 uncultured bacterium
AGGTTCCCTAGGCGCGAATGGAAACCGTGCCGATAGTGTAATGGCAAAAGGGAGCCTGACTGTAAGACGTACAAGTCAAGCAGACACGAAAGTGGAGCATAGTGAACCGAGAGTTACCATTAGATGGTGCTCGAGATTATCGGATAAAAGTTACTCTGGGGATAACAGGCTGGTACTGCCTAAGCGTCCATAGCGACGGCAGTGTTCGGCACCTCGATGTCGGCTCATCTTATCCTGGGGCTGGAGAAGGTCCCAAGGGTTTGGCTGTTCGCCAATTAAAAAGGTACGCGAGCTGGGTTCAGACCGTTGAGAATCGAAACCATATGAAAATATGAGATTTGGATTTTGAACAGTCTGAACCCGTGACAAGAGGCGAGACAAACAAAGACACGGCGGCTGCAGCGAGTGATCGCTGCAAGACAAGTTAACTATATCGGTAAAACCCGACCTGCGTTGCAGAGGGCAATACCGAGGGAACGTCGCATAGAAATATGCGGCGGCCCGTAGAGACTACACGTTAACCATCACAGATGAACGCGTGATGAAGCTATAGTCCGATCCACACAGTAATGTGTGAAAACCTTCCATGTGCGTAACGCACGCATGGATTGTACATAGATGCGTGAGACAGGTTGGTCTCCTATCTATTGCGGGCGTTGATTCTTGAGAAGAGTTCTCCTTAGTACGAGAGGACCGGGAGGAACTGACCTCTGGTGTACCGGCTGTCATGCCAATGGCAACGTCGGGTAGCTATGTCGGGAACGGATAACCGCTGAAAGCATCTAAGCGGGAAGCCGACTTTAAGATTAGGAATCATTTGAGGACCCTGAGAGATGATCAGGTTGATAGGCTTTAAGTGTAAGCACAGCAATGTGTTTAGCTGAGAAGTACTAATTATCCGATCCTATTAGGAAATCCGAAGATCACCTTGAATTTTTTGTACTCTGACTCCCTTGCTTACTATTTTGATATAGATGACACAGAAGATCGAATCTTCTGTCTTGGTGATTTGGCGACGGGGGTACACCCGATCTCATTCCGAACTCGGAAGTTAAGCCTGTCAGCGCCGATGGTAGTCCTTCCGGGCAAGAGTAGGTAGTCGCCAAGACAGAGGGTTCGATTTTTCTGTTATACGAAAGGGCGGGTCGCATATGCGACCCGCCCTTTCGTATTTCTGTCCATCCTATCTCTCATGGCAGCGCAGAACCTGGAATGTCGTACAGCTGCTCCATGTCTTGGTGTTCCTATTGTATGAGCTGCAGTACTGGTAATACGGCCAGGTTTCGAACTCAGGCTCCTCTGCGCTTACGAGTATGAGATAGCGCGCTGGAGGAAGCGAGTTCGGGTGTCCCTCGCAGCGGTATGCCGTATCGGTGATGGGACCCTGATAGTTATAGGCGTTACGGTATAGAAAATAAGGGTAGCTGCCGTTTATGGACGGCTTCGGAATCTTGGTCGTGTAGGGTTCAATCCGCTCGATCAGGTTGCTCGGCTCTTCCGTGCTGATGCTGCCGTCCTGATAGTGCATGAGCATGAAGGCGCCATTCTCTTCGCCTGGATACCTCAGTCCGTTCTCGTCGTAATATAGCTCAGTCGCCTTGATGAACTCGTTCACTTCCTGCTTGAACCGTGCGGCTCCCGCCTTCGTTCTCCCCTCGTTAATCGTTCCAAGAACCACTGAGGTTATGAGTGAGATTATGGCCAACACCGCCATGATCTCTATGAGTGTGAAGCCTTTGGTTTTCATGGCCGTTTGCAATATTCATTGTACCATTCTTCTGGTATCATACAGGTATGTCATGGGGAACAAAGAGAAGAAATGCCGTGCTTTTTACGACCTTTTTGTTCATTCTTATTCCCGTAGGGGCGATTGCCTTCCTGCTGTTCTACAATCCGCCCGACTGCTTTGACGGCAAGATGAACGGCACCGAGGCCGGGATTGACTGCGGCGGTTCGTGCCAGCTGGTCTGTACGACCCAGGCATACGATCCTGTGATACTGTGGGAGCGATTCTTCAGGATAGAGGAGGGCGTCTACAACGTTCTTGCCTATGTCGAGAATCCCAATCCGACAGCTGAGATACTCAATGCGCCGTACGTCTTCAGGATGTACAACGAGGACAACGTTCTGATCGCCGAGCGTTCGGGAGTGATCACGCTGGCTCCTAAGTCCGTGCGGCCGATTATCGAGAACGGCATAGAGACGCTCAAGCAGATTCCGACGCGAGTGTCATTTGAGTTCGGCGAGAACCTCGTGTTTGAAAAGAAGGATCCCAAGGATGCGATTGTCATCATAAAGGACGAGACGATCGAGAACGAGAACGACAGTCCTCGGGTTCGGGCCAAGATCCAGAACATCTCGCTGCACACCCTGAACGAGATCGAGGTTATCGTAATCGCGTACGACGTCTTCGACAACGTGCTCGGCACGTCGAGCACGTATGTGCCGACGCTCGGTTCGGAGGAGACAAAGGACATCGTATTCACCTGGCCGCAGCCGTTCGTCGAGGACATCGTGCGGATCGAGGTCATTCCGGTATATGAATTTTAAGGCCATCATCAGCAAAATACCCTCAATCGACTGGGGGCTGTTCGCCGCAATAGTTCCGATCATGCTTGCGGGGCTTTTCACTATGAACTCGTTTTCCGAGTCCAACATATTCTTTAATAGGCAGGTGGTGTGGATCCTGCTTTCGGTAACGGTCTTCTTCTTTTTCAGTACCGTGGACTTCAAGTTTCTGCGCAAGACGGGTGTGGTGTTTGCCTCGTATGTCGGCATCGTGGCCGTACTCGGATCGCTGTTCGTGCTGGCAACCGCAACCAAGGGTGCCCAGGGATGGTTTGACCTGGGTGCGTTCTCCATCCAGCCTTCCGAGTTCGCAAAGCTCATCCTGATACTTCTGCTGGCCAAGTACTTCTCGCGTCGGCACATCGAGATCAAGAACATCAGGCACATTCTCGTATCGGGTGCGTATGCCGGCCTTATCTTCGCGCTTGTCGCACTGCAGCCTGACTTCGGTTCCGCCATCATCATATTCTCGATCTGGTTCGGTATGGTTCTAGTGTCCGGTATTTCAAAAAAGCACCTGCTGCTGGTGCTTACGATAGTTGCGGTCACGATCGGCATTCTGTGGAACTTCGTCTTCTACGAGTACCAGAAGCAGCGTATTATGACCTTCATCCATCCGCTTGAGGACATAAGGGGAGCGGGATATAACGCGTACCAGTCGACCATTACCGTGGGATCAGGCCAGATCCTGGGCAAGGGACTCGGATATGGAACCCAGTCTCGGCTGAAGTTCCTGCCGGAATACCAGACTGACTTTATCTTTGCGGCATTCGCTGAGGAGTGGGGATTTGTCGGGGTGGTGATTCTGATGATCCTGTATGCCATCGTGCTGTGGCGCATTCTTGCCACTGCCATGAACGGGGCCACCAACTTTGAGATCCTGTTTGGCGTCGGCATCACGATCATGTTCGTAGCCCACCTTATCGTGCATGTCGGAATGAACGTAGGCGTCATGCCCGTAACGGGAATTACCGTGCCGTTTATGAGCTACGGAGGTTCGCACCTGCTGGTGACCTTCATGGCGCTTGGGATACTGATGTCCATGCGGCGCTACTCAAGCTCGGTCCACAAGGACAGCATGAAGAACGAGTTTTTGGGAGTATAGGATTATTGGAGCGAGAAGCAGCGAGTTGAGCTGGTGTCAGACCATGTTGTAAAAGGGGAGTTGCTGTACTCTGAGGTCGGCCAGTCGCTGAATCCTGCATACAGGAGGGGATTGTTCTGGTATATCAGGATGACGTACGGCGGCGTGACAGTATCACCGTCGCACCGATACCGCGTTCCACTCCCGACGTTTGTTCGAATGCCGTATGCGGGAGAAGAGCTGTTTGTCGGATTCGGAATGTTCGGTACTTCTGCCAAAAATGAAGAAAGTATAGTTCCGAGCGCAGGACCGCTTGTCACTGACTCCGTATTGTTGTTCAGCTTGTGGTAGTTGTATATCGACCCTCCCGGAGTGGCCGTGGCTTCGTACGGATAGGTTCCGTACGTGTTTTTGTACAGCTCAAGCGCGGTTATCATCTGGTTGATTTCGGTTCGGAATGAGCGAACCTGCGCCCGTTCTCGCGCATCCTTGACGCTTGCGAGCACGACCGAAGAGAGGAGGGAAATAATCGCAACGACGACAAGCAGCTCGATGAGCGTAAAGCCTTTTGATTTCATGCCCCTAGTATACCGCACCGTCCGCTTGTTTACCTG
This sequence comes from uncultured bacterium, assembly GCA_966677695.1. Lineage (GTDB taxonomy): Bacteria > Patescibacteriota > Minisyncoccia > Phycocordibacterales > JAACPR01 > JAULZV01. The sequence continues at coordinate 4,267 of CBKWTF010000019.1, forward strand.
TCCGGTATGTTGAAAGCGTGCGCGTGACCATGTTGTCTACGGTAAATTCAGATGAAAGTTTCTGCCTGAGCGAATTGGTAATGTCACGACGGTGTTCGGGCGTGAGCGCAGTGACAATTTTAATCTTGCCCGAGAGCTCGTCTGCGTTTTCGCGCGTGAACAGGAATCCTGAATGCCCGTCCGTGATGACCTCGGGTATTCCGCCGACCCTGGACGCGATGACTGGCACTTCGGCGAAGCCCGCTTCTATGACCGTAAGCGGCATCGCCTCGGAACGCGAAGGCAAGACGACGAAGTCGAATGCCCGAAGATATGCGGACGCGTTCTGTATGAATCCGGTAAAAAACACTTGATTTTCAAGGCTTAATTCAGAGGTCCTCTCCTTGAGCTCGTCCATGAGTTCTCCTGTGCCCATGCATACGATCTGGTAGTGCTCAAGGTCGTTACGGATACCCGCAATCGCGTCGAGCAGGATGTCATGACCCTTGATGGGGTGCAGCTCAGCGAGAACGCCGACCCACTTCTTTTCCGGATCCAATTCGGAAAACTGCTCGCCGAGCCCCTTCCTCGCAACATCTCTTTCGACGAAGTCGGGAATCCGGATGCCGTTATATATGACATCCAGCTTTTTTCTGATGAAGGGGAGAACCGAAATCTGCCTGCGGGTCTCTTGTGAGACGCAGATCGTGCGGTCACACAGAACTATCGTAATCCAGTAGAGGAGATAGAAGACGGCCTTTTGCCAGGGCGGACGATTCTCGTTGAACGCCCAGCCGTGCGCGGTGAACACTACGGTCCTGATGCCTGACATTCTGCCGACCACGGATCCTATGCCTCCGAGCTTGGAACTGTTGAGGTGCAGAACGTCAGGACGGATCTCCCTTAGGACGGCATAGAGCTCTTTCATGACGAATATCTCCCTCAGGAACGAGATGTCCCTTTGGCTGTGCCTCAGGACTCGGTACGGGATGCCGGCCTTGTCCAGTTCGGCGAAAAGCGTGCCGGTTCCGCCGGCAATGACCGTAACCCTGCGGCCGCGAGACGCGAGCTCGGTCGCCAGGGTCAGGACGTATTTTTGGGCTCCGCCCATGGGTTCGGTCTTGGTGATGGCGATGCAGACGTGTTCTTGATTTGGCATGCATTTATGATACGTTACATATATCCAAAATCAATATGAACCTCTTGTCTCGAAAGGAATCGTTTCTCGGTGTTCTGGGTGATGTCGCCGTCCTCTATGCTTCGCTGTGGCTGACCTTGCTTCTGCGATACCTCCAACTTCCGGCTGACAACACCTGGAATGCGCATCTCGTCCCCTTCACTCTTTTGTTCGCTATCTGGATCCTGGTATTCTTCATAGCAGGCAGATATGAGAAAAGGGTCATGCTGTCCAAGAAGGATGCCATCATGTCCCTTCTGAAGGTGCAGGGAATCAACTCGATCGTCGCGGTGCTATTCTTCTACTTCTCTCCGGTAACGCAGATTACTCCCAAGACGAACCTGTTCATCTATCTTGCGGTCTCCGTTCTGCTTCTGGGGGTATGGCAGTATGTAAGCGCATCCGTTATCGGCCGCAAGCGGGTGCCGGTCTGCATCGTGGCCCGAGGAAGCGAGGTGCAGGAACTTGCCAAGGATCTGGCGGACGGAATCATGGGCTATGACGTGCGCTATGTTCTCGACTTGGATTGCCAGGATGTCGACATCGAGCAGCTTGTGCACAATGTCTCAGCAGACCGCATCCAGTTCGTAATCCTTGATACCAAGGACGATGCCGTCCTTCCGTACCTTCCCGTTTTCTATGATCTTATGTTTACCGGCGTTCAGTTTGTCGAGGTCTCTGAGGTGTACGAGGCTCTCTATAACAGGGTACCGCTTCAGGTGGTCAGGCACGGATGGTTTCTTGAGCACGTGAAGTCGAGACCGCATGCGCTCTATGACCTGATCAAGCGCTGCATGGACATCGTTGTATCGCTTGCGCTGATCGTTGTCTCGCTCGTGTTCTATCCGATCGTATACGTCGCGCTGAAGTTGGAGGACCGAAAGGGACTGTTCTCGATACAGGATCGCGTCGGCCAGAACAACAGGACGATCCAGATGCTCAAGTTCAGAACCATGACCTTTGCCAATGATGGGGGAAAATGGAAGGAGGAAGGACTCAAGAACAGGGTAACCCGTGTGGGTGCGTTTCTGCGCAAGACCCGTGTCGACGAGCTGCCGCAGTTATGGAATGTGCTTCGGGGGGACATATCTCTCATCGGACCGCGTCCCGAGTTCCATGACGCCGTTCAGCAGTACGGACAGCAGATCCCGTACTACAATGTGCGTCATCTCATCAAGCCGGGGCTTTCGGGCTGGGCGCAGATATACCACGACAACCACCCGCATCACGGTCTTGATGTTGACGCTACGGCCGAGAAGTTGTCATATGATCTCTACTACATCAAGAATCGATCGATCGTCCTTGACGCCATCATTGCGCTCAAGACACTTAAGACACTTATTTTGAGCAAGGGCAAGTAATTGCAAGTTGGCAAATAGGGGTATAATGGTGCGATATGAATACGTATAGGATTTGGGCACTGGTAGTGCTTCTGATCGGGGCAGGCATCGGGTATTTCGTATACTCGAGCGAGGCCGACCCTGATTCGCGGTTTGGATTTAAATATGGTTTGGACCTTAACGGAGGAAGTCAGCTGGTATACCGGGCTGACGTATCGGGTGTCGAGCCTGCGGACATCGACCGCTCGATGGACGTGCTCCGACAGACTATCGAGAAGCGCGTAAACGTGCTCGGGGTGTCGGAACCTGTGGTCCGTACCGAGATTGGGAGCAGTCTCGGAAATGAGCAGGACAAATATCGTCTTGTAGTCGAATTGCCCGGAGTAACGGACCTGGACGAGGCGGTTGCCCAGATCGGAGAGACTCCGCTTCTTGAGTTCAGGCTTCTGCGTGAGGATATTGATCCGACCTTGATCCAGGCTCAACTTGAGGCTGCCAGCACGTCGCCGGAGCTGCTGAGCGACATCATCCTTTCGGCGTATCAGGAGCCTATTCTGACAGGAGGGGACCTGAAGCGGGCGAATCTCGTATTCAACCAGTCGACCGCAGGACAGCCGGTCGTGGGCCTCGAGTTCAATGACGAAGGGTCCAAGGTGTTCGAGGAGGTCACCGGTGCAAACATTGGCAAGGAACTTGCCATCTTCCTGGACGGTGAGCTTATCTCAAACCCGATCATCAACCAGGGTATTGCCGGTGGCGTCGCCCAGATCAATGGTGACTTTACCGCTGCCGAGGCTCGAGACCTTGTTAACAACCTGAATTTCGGAGCGTTGCCGCTTCCGATCGAGCTTCTCAATACCCAGACAATCCAGGCGACACTCGGACAGGAGACCCTTGCGATCAGCATACAGTCACTGGTTGTCGCACTTATCGTAATTTCGGCATTCATGATTCTTTTCTATCGTTTGCCGGGAGTTGTATCGGTTATCTCGCTGGCTATCTATACGGTTCTTACGCTGTCCATCTTTAAGCTGATCCCGGTGGTGCTTACGGGTGCCGGTATCGCCGGATTCATCCTTTCCCTTGGTATTGCGGTCGACGCAAACGTACTTATCTTTGAGCGCATCAAGGAAGAGCTCGACAAGGGCAGCAGCCTGCGTGAGGCTATTGAGCGCGGTTTTGGCAGAGCGTGGACTTCCATCCGTGACGGAAACATCACGGGACTTATCGCTGCCGCGATCCTGTACTGGTTCTCGGGCGTATCCATCGTGAAGGGGTTTGCTCTTGTTCTCGGACTCGGGGTGATCATCTCCATGCTCAGCGCCGTACTCATCTCCAAGACACTGCTTCTGGCGATCTCCAAAAGGGATCTTGGACCATACGGCCGCTTCCTATACTCGAAGGGTCTTACTAACATTAAGAAATAAGTATGTTTATTATCAAATACAAAAAGGCGTTTCTGGCAGTTTCCGCACTGCTTATGCTGGTTTCGATCATCGGGGTAGCGCTGTACGGTCTCAAGTTCGGTATTGAGTTTACTGGAGGATCAGTCGCGGAATTCGTAACGGAGCCTCGCGTGGAGCGGCCGGAGCTTGAGAGCCGACTTAGCCAGAACTTCGGTGAGGAATATGAGCTTCGAGAGGATGGAGATGCCTACGTACTTCGAACGAGGCCGCTTTCTGAAACCGAGAAGCAGGGCGTACTTGCGACTTTGGCGGCTGGAAATCCCGACTCGATCAGACTGCAGAAGTTCGACACGGTGGGGCCGACTCTTGGAGACGAGCTGAGGAACAAGGCGATGGTCGCGCTCGGACTGACCATCGTTGCTATCACGCTTTTTATTGCATACGCATTCAGACACGTATCCGAACCGGTGACATCGTGGAGGTACGGACTTGCTACCATGATCTCCCTTGCGCATGACGTGGTCATAACGGTAGGAGTATTCGCGTTCCTGGGTCATTTCCTGGGTATCGAGGTCGATTCGCTCTTTCTTACGGCGCTTCTTGTGATCCTCGGATACTCGATTAACGATACCGTTGTGGTATTCGACCGAATCCGGGAGAACCTGGCGCATACGCCTGAGGAGAAAAGGGAAAAGGAGTTTGAGAACGTTATCGGAGCCAGCTTGTCCCAGACTTTCGTGCGGTCGATCAACACCTCAATGACGACCCTGTTTGCGGCCTCGGTTATCTTCGTTCTGAGCCTTGGAAGCGTAAAGAACTTCGCCTTGGCCCTGGTGGTGGGCATGGCCTCGGGTACCTATTCGTCCATCTTCGTGGCCGCTCCGCTCCTGACCTATTTCAAGAACAAGGAGGGCAAGGACAAGAAGTCCTAGAATATGGCTTAAAATAAGCCTTAAATTAGGATACCAGGGGCGCGCCGACAGGCGCGCCCCTTCTTGTCAGGGCATATGCAGACCAATTCCCAAAAGGGGGCACATCCTGCTTGACTTATCCACAGAAAAAACTATAATGGCAATCACTCACTACATTGAGATCTCGAAAGAGGGTGTGTGGAGGGTATGTTCTTCTAAACAACATAAGTTTGTGCAAGAAACAGATGTTAATTTTCTTTTTCTTGTTCCGTTTATTTCAAAATTCCAGATGAAAATCAGAATTTAATTTCAGAGTTTGATCCTAGCTCAGGATGAACGCTGGCGACATGGATAAGGCATGCAAGTCGAACGAGGCCTAGAGCCGAGTGGCAGACGAGGTAGGAACATGTGGGAACTTGCCCTCAAGTCAGGAATAATCCGTCGAAAGACGGACTAATACTTGATAGTCCCTTCGGGGTAAAGCGTATGCGCTTGAGGAGAGGCCTGCACGGTATCAGGTAGTTGGTAGGGTAATGGCCTACCAAGCCTATGACGCCTAGGGGAGCTGAGAGGCTGACCCCCACCGATGGTACTGAGACACGGACCATACACCTACGGGTGGCCGCAGTCGAGAATCTTCCGCAATGGGCGCAAGCCTGACGGAGCGATGTCGCGTGATCGATGAAGTGTTTCGGCATGTAAAGATCTTTTCTAGAGGAGGAAGTTTATTGACGTTACTCTAGGAATAAGGGGTTGCTAAACTCGTGCCAGCAGCAGCGGTAATACGAGTGCCCCGAGCGTTATCCGGAATTATTGGGCGTAAAGGGTCCGCAGGCGGAACTGTTAGTCTCATGTGAAATCTCCCGGCTTAACTGGGAACACGCATGGGAAACGGCAGATCTAGAGGACATGAGAGGTGTGTGGAACTCATAGTGTAGGGGTGAAATCCGTTGATATTATGGGGAACACCAAATGCGAAGGCAACACACTGGCATGCTCCTGACGCTCAGGGACGAAAGCACGGGTAGCGAATGGGATTAGATACCCCAGTAGTCCGTGCCCTAAACGATCTTGACTTGCTTTTTGGGGAATCGACCCCTCAAGAGGCGGAGCTAACGCGTTAAGTCAAGCGCCTGGGTAGTACGACCGCAAGGTTAAAACTCAAAGGAATAGACGGGGACTTGCACAAGCGGTGGATCATGTGGCTTAATTCGTCGCTAAACGAAGAACCTTACCAAGGCTAGAAATCTATGTGAAAGGTTATGGAAACATAACCCCTCTTCGGACACATAGACAGGTGATGCATGGCCGTCGTCAGTTCGTGGTTTGAATTGTTCCCTTAAGTGGGGTAACGAACGCAACCCTCGTCGTGTGTTACAAGTGTCACACGAGACTGCCCCCGCCTTAGTTTTTAAACTATAGTTTGAAACCTGAGGCGGGGGAGGAAGGCGAGGATGACGCCAGGTCAGCATGTCCCTTGATGCCTTGGGCTGCACACGTGATACAATGCCAATAACAACGAGACGCAATACCGTAAGGTGGAGCAAATCTTTATAAAAATTGGCCCAGTTCGGATTGAGGTCTGCAACTCGACCTCATGAAGTTGGAATCGCTAGT
>CBKWTF010000020.1:0-10348 GCA_966677695.1 uncultured bacterium
CCAAGGCCGAGGGCGTATCTCTCGAGCCTGCGGCCGCAGATCTGATCGCGCTCCTGGGAGACGGGTCGTTTCGAGACACGCACGGAATCCTGCAGAAGGTGATCCACGCGTCGGGCGACGAGAAGATAACCATCGACGAGGTGGAGAAGGTGACCGGTGCGCCGAAGGCCCAGCTCGTGAACGACGTCATCGCGTCGATCGCCGAGCGGCAGATCGACAAGGGTCTGGACGCCGTCGCGCAGGCGACCGCGCAGAATATCGATATGGCGGTATTCACCTCCATGATCCTGGCCAAGGTGCGGGCCATTCTCCTGGTGCGGTACTCCAAGTCCGCACTTGAGAAGCTCAAGGAGTCCATGACCGAAGCCGATGTCGCCTTCGTGACCGAACTGGCAGGGCAGAAGGAATCTCCGATTACCTCGACGACCCTGATCAAGCTGCTGGACGCATACGTCATGATCGGGCGCTCATATGCCCCGCACGTGCCGCTTGAGATTGCGTTATTCGAGTTATTGAAGTACACTGCGCGCACTGCATAAACCTCCGTGATCGTCTCGTGCGCCCCAGGATCGTGTATACGTAGTGCAAGTGTGGAATTTTAATATACAACAGGAATCAATGAAGAAGTTTTGGCTTACAGTCCTAGGAGGTGCCGCTGTCGGAGTGCTGCTCGCGTGCCTTTTCCTCTTTGTGCGGGTGCGCTTCGCTGACGGGGTGGCGGACTTCTTCGCCAGGGAGCGAACGTCTACTCCGATCGCGCAGGCAGTCCAGAGCGCGTTCGGCAGGAAGGGCGAGCAGTACAAGATCGGCGCGTATACGGCCAGCGTTCCGAGCGAGGGCAAGGCGGTGTATGCCGATATTGCCGCAATGACCCTTACCCTGTACGAGAACGGCGAGAAGGTCGGCGAGTATCCGATCAAGTCGGTCGGACGAGAGGGGACCGCATGGCAGACCCCGATCGGCCAGTTCGACATGAGCTACAAGAAGGAGAACCACTTCTCCTCGATCGGACACGTGTGGATGCCGTACTCGATGCACTTCTTCGGAAACTACTTCATCCACGGTTGGCCGTACTATCCGGACGGAACGCCCGTGCCCCAGGGGTACTCTGGCGGATGCATCCGCATGGAGACGGTTGACGCGCAGCAGGTGTTCGCGTTTGTCGACTCCGACACGGTGCTCGTCGTCGCTCCCAAGGACAAATTTGAGCCGAGCGGAGACGCCTTCGCATATGACGTAGACAAGGACGTCTCAGGTGACATCTCCGCCGCTGCGTATCTCGTTGCGGATCTTGAAACCGGTGAGGTGGTAGCCGCCAAGAACCAGAAGGGTGAGATCGGCGGGGAGTTCGCCAAGCTGATGACCGCCATCATCTCGCTCGAGGGCCTCAACCAGTACCATGAGACGACGCTCGAGGGACACGACGTGACGGTCGGAGACATGCTGTACGCGCTGCTTCTGACGGACAGCGACGCAGCGGCGCAGCGGCTGTATGACAGGCGAAACCATGCGCAGTACCTGATCGACATGGACGACCGTGCGAAATCGATCGGCATGACCAATACGGTATATGAGGACGTGACGGGAGACTCTTCTGAGACAAGGTCGTCGCTTGAGGATACGTTCCTTTTGGTGCAGTACGCAAAGCGCTACAAGCCGTTCCTGCTGAAGGCGCTCGGCCAGACCGAGTACGAGGTGAAGGACGTCGTGACCTGGGACGCGATCCATCCGCTCAGGGACGCTGACGGCTACGTCGCGGGATTCGCTGGCGACGACAACAGGGCGGCCATGACCGTCGTGTCGGTGCAGCTTGCGGGCGTCTCTGACAAGAAGCAGTTCGTGGTGCTGGTGCAGGGGAGCGCTGACGCGGGACGGGACTCCGCAGGGCTGGTGGACTGGCTGAAGGCCAACGTGAAGGCGAAGTAACCTAGCTGTTTATATGAAAGAAAAAAGGCGCGGACCGGAGGTCCGCGCCTTTGCCATATGGTAACCACCCTGGGAAAGTCATGCGTTGGTTCGGCGCCCTCGGCGCATGCGGCCGAGCAGCTTGGGAATGAACGAGAAGAGTCCGAGGAATCCGGACGATCGCTCGCTCAGGAACCGTACGTCGCGTACGACGTCGAACCTGACCTCGATGTCGCCGGCCAGGTTCTGGACGGTCTGCTTGTCGTGGCTGCTGATGGTCTTGGTCGTGCTGAACACGAGGGCGTACGTGTTGTTGTCCGCGAGGACGACACCGCAGCCGCTGAAGTTCGGAAGGTTCGCCCGTGCCCACTGGACAAGCGTGCCCTTCGTGTCTCGCGCGCGATCGCGTTCGGAATTTTCCGGAGGTTGGGGCTTCATGGTTTTTTGGTGCTCTGTTCCCATACTACTCCCGGCGTTCCTGGATGACAAGAGCCCTTGCTGATGGAAAAAGCCTCGGAGCGCATCGCGCTCCGAGGCTCGGATATCCGTCGGTCAGTCAGGTCGGCTCACAGCTGACGGGCTCCGGTCTTTTCTTCTCTGCAGGATTGCCCGGCGTGGCGGGAAGGTCGAAGAGCATGCGCTGCGACTCGCGCGGGCCTTCGTCCCTCTTGGCCTTTCCGGTCTCGCCGGAAGCGGTGTCGGCCCTCGTCTCGGACGCTGCGCCGCTTTGCTCCCAGAGTGCCCGGGCATGCTCGATGCCGATCCGCTCGGCCTCGTCGATCGCTTTCGGGATCCAGTCGTACTTCTCGGTGGCGGCATCGGGGTCGGCGCATTTCCAGTCGTTTCCGAACAGGTTGGTCAGGTGCTCGGGATTGATGCTGTCCGGCAGGATGACGCCGTGGAACTCGACCTTGGTGATCTCCGCGTCGCCGTCAACGACGACCTCGGTACGGTCTCGGTTCACCTTGAGCTGGTGGCCGTCCTCGGTCACCATCCCCTTGAGAACGGTGTCCACGAACCGCTGTCCGTCGAGCGGCTCATTAAGCTGCTTGCGCAGGAAGACGGGATTGCCCAAGTTGGAGACGGACAGAAGAAGCGTGGCCTCGAATCTCTTTCTCTGTATCATTGTGGTGGTGATGTTGGATGTGCAGCTGGTTGTCCCTTGTACCGTACCATCCGGCGGCGCTTGCGGTCAATATTGAGGACGTGTTCGAGGGAGGGGGGGCGAGATACTGCTGGTCGGGTAGGCCGATTTCTGGTATATTTCGGTCACATTTGGTCCGTACGGGCTTATGTCATATAGCAGCCAAATGTGTTACATTGCCCGATCGTCTAATGGTAGGACACCAGGTTTTGGTCCTGGGTATTGGGGTTCGAGTCCCTGTCGGGCAGCCAACTTGAGATAGGTTCGGACGCACGAGACGTCTATGGGTCTTGAGCGTCCGAGACGCGTTGCTTAGCAAAACTCACGAAAGCGGTATAATTGAGTGTATGGAAGAAGACAAGAAAATCGCTACTTTGCGTGCCAAACTCGAAACGCTCTATAGCCAGCATAAGGAAGAAATGCTTTTTCATGGTTGGCACCACATCGCTTTCGTCTCAAAGAAAGCAAAGGAGTTTGCAGATTCGATACATGCTGACGCTTTTCTCAGCGAATCAGCGGGACTTGTGCATGACCTAAATTATCTGGTCGAAGTAAACACTGGGCCAGAGCGAGGTGCTGAAATGAGAACCAAAATCCTATCCGAGTGCGGCTATACCCCAGAAGAACAGCAAAGGATTGAACAGATTGTTATGGAGGAACCCACGGCAACACGCGGAGCAGAGATTTCTCCAGAAGGCATGGCGCTCAGCGATGCGGATACCTTATTCAAGGCACTTCCTATTACTCCAATACTTTTTGCGAGTAAATATATCCAGGAGAATAAAGTAGATATTGAGAAACTCTCCAAGAAAGTTGTAGACGAGCAAAGGCCGCTTCTGGATCAGGGCATCTATTTCTATACCGATCTCGCAAAGAATCGATATCTGAATTGGGCAAAAGGGAATCTTACTCTATGGGAGAATGTGCGAGAGTCTCTTCAGGATAAGGATGTTCAAGAACTACTCGCGATAGCTAAGGAACAGGGAGTTCTCTAATTTTTAGTCCGTCCGAGACGCGTCGTTTTGAATTCTGAAAACTCACCAAACGGACTAAGCCGGGCTTGGTTCTATACGGTTCGAACCCGAGACGGCCAGCAGAGTAGTGAGACCGACCGAGTCTCCTAAAGTCCCTATATTTTGCAACGTAGTTTAAGAACGAGTCATGGGCACGAACTCCCGAAATGGGGTGTCCTAGACTCCTCAAGTCTCAAAGAAACAACCCCAACCGAGCCAGTGCTGGTGTTGTCAGTTTTTCTATTTATCCATTGCAGAAACGAATAAAATCAAAGTATAATTACTTCATGAATTTTTATCAGCGAGCAGGAATATTTTCTACCGTATTATTTTTTGCAATTGCTTTGCTCCCAGTTGCTGCTTCGGCTTCAGAACTTGTAGGTTATTGGAAATTCAACGAGTCTTCTGGTGATGCCGTCGATTCATCTGGCAATCTCCCTAATCTAACTAATAACAACGTCACCTATGGGGCTGGGCAGTATGGTAACGCTGCCTACTTCAATGGCTCGACAGCCTACTTTGTTGGTACCGGGCCAGATCTTAATGGCCAGTCGTTCACTTTTTCTGCCTGGCTTTGGAGGGATGCGGCCGGTGGTCAGGAAATTTATTTTTCACAAGGATCAGGGGATGGCAATCATAACAACCTTCATCTTCGCGTATACGACGATGGCTTAATGCGGTTCGGCTTTTTGAACAATGACCTTGACGCGCCTGCCGGAACATTTGTGATGGGTCAATGGAACCATGTTGTCTTGACCTATGACGCCGCCACAAATGCCCGCAAGATATATCTTAACGGCGGCGAAGCAAAGGCTTCTGACACGTCAGTTTCTGATTTCATCGGCAACACTGATCTCAATATTGGACGTTGGATCCGCAATGGCGGCGACCAATATTGGACCGGTAGAATTGACGACCTAAAGATTTACAACCGTGCTTTGACTCTCGAGGAAGTAGACGATCTTGCTGAGGGTGGAGCAGGTCCTGGGCTTTTTGGTGTAGAGGCATTCAGTCCTGCCGACAATGCCACCGGAGTTTCGCTCACAGCGAATCTGACTGCCACATTCAGCAGCACAACTGTTGCGACCTCGACTGGTTCCATCGGTATCTATAAAGCCTCAGACGATTCCCTCGTCGAATCTATTGCCGTTTCTAGTTCCCAGATTACTAAATCAGGAGCAGATATCACCATCAATCCGAGCATCACGCTTCAAAACTCAACAGAATACTACGTATGGATTCCATCCACTGCATTTAAGGATGCCGATGATGTGTTTTATGAAGGTACTACTGCCTCGACCACTTGGAGTTTTACTACTGTCGCAGACGGGGATGCCCCTGTTATCTCAAATATTGCCACCTCAAGTGTCACTAGCTCAGGTGCAACTGTCACCTGGGACACGGACGAGGCTGCTTCTACCAAAGTTGTGTACTCTGCCGATACAAATTACGCATCAACCACCGCCGAAGCCGATACTAGCCCTCGCGTTACGAGCCATTCTCAAGTACTCTCAGATCTTCTTGCCTGTACCATTTATAACTACCGTGTGGTGTCGAGTGATGCGACCGGGAATGCTGCTACTTCAACCGCAAGCACTTTCCTTACGACTGGCTGTTCCGGAGGCGCGACACCATCTACAGCCACATCAACGGTAGTGACCGTATCTTCAGCGGCTACGACCACTGTCACGGACGGCAATAATACGATTACTGTTGAAACGCCGGAAGACTTCACTGCGACGTCTTCATCAATCGTTATCCAGATCAAAGGACTGCCGTCTGATACGGTGCTGGGCTCCATTGGGAAACCGTCAAGTTCACTCAACAGCGGCGCAAGCGTGGTCTTTGACGTTAAAGCGCTTATCGACAACATCACGGAACTAGACTCTTTCGATGTGCCTGTCACCATCTCTTATACATACAGTGACGAAGACATCTCCGGCCTCGACGAAAGCACGCTCTCTATGTATCACTATGCCGGCAGCGCATGGTCAGAGCTTAATGACTGTTCGGTAAATACATCGGCCAACACAATCACTTGTACTGCGCCACACTTCTCCATCTTCGGCATTTTCGGCAGTCCGCTCAGTTCTAGCGAAGAACAATCATCCAGTTCTTCTGGTGGCACCCGCTTTGGTTGCAAAGACCAAGCTGCATCAAATTACGAATACTTCTCTCGTCATAAGCAGGAGCTTTGCCGGTATGACTCTGTGCCCGTAACGGCAAGCGTGTGTTCGCCGCATATCAAAACCTATATCCGCTATGGTGCAGAAAATGATGTGGAGGATGTCCGCAAACTTGAAATTTTTCTCAACGAGAAACAGGGAGAGTCACTAGTAGTTGATGGAGTGTATGGAGCTGAGGATGTTGCGGCAGTAAAACGCTTCCAACAGAAGTACGCCAGCGAAGTACTTGGGGTCTGGGGGTTGAGCGAGCCCACTGGCTATGTCTACCGCACCACGCTTATGAAGATCAATTCTTTTTACTGTAGCGCCTCAATCACATGCCCAGCGTTTACCGAATATAATAGCCTTACAGAAAACTCCGTATCTGCGGAAATCACAAAGACCAAGACGCTTCTCTCAGAACTAGGCTTTTATACAGGTGCGATTAACAATACGTTCGATGCCCAACTCAATACCTCGCTTAGATCTTTCCAAGAGACGTTTAGTGAGACGATGCTTAAGCCGTGGGGGTTAGCCTATGGCACAGGCTACAAATATAAGACTACTAACAAGTTCCTCAATATGTTGGTAGGGTGCCAAACTCCAGCTGTTGAGTTGGATGGTAGGGGAACATTTGATTACTAAAGTCATATGCTATGCCGTACCAGTCATGTGCGACCGAGACGGTTCGAATCCTACTGCGGCAGCAGTCTAGAAAAGTATCGAAGGACCTAAAGCCGTCAGTTTTCTGGCCGAAAAAATGCTAAAATACCCTTATGACACCTCACCGGTAGTGGTACTAGACCGGACACCGCAGCTAATTCGTGCAAGGTTATCTCGCACGAGACGGTCTTTAATAAAGAATCAGACACTGTATAATTAAGCACTATTATGGACTTACAAAATGTCTCAATTGTGTTGAATATTATTCTTGCCGCAATAAGTATTTATCTGTTTTTCAATAGACGGAATCTCTCGAAACTTGAAGCTAAGAAAAACTATGATCGGCTTCGAATAGAAATTCATAACCTTTATGTTAAAAACAGGGATGAATACAAAAAGAAAGCTGTTGAAATGGGGGCGTCGCTTGATAAAGACGGTGAATTTCACGAGCGTTCTTTTAGATCGGTTCATTATCTTGCAAAGAAAGAACTGGAAAGTTTTTCTGAGGAACAAGAGAATGAGGTGGAGAAACTCCGTACCGATTTGCGATATTGGGCAGGGGTAGGGAGTATCGACCTTTTTTCACACAGACCACGCACTTTTAAGGAAAAACTGTTGCTGATGCTTGCTGTTACTAAAAAGAAGATTTCTCGATTGCGGAATAAGTCTTCTTAGATTTGTCATCTTCTTCAGCTACTGGGAGCCGAATCTCGCGTCAATCACGCGCGAAGCGGTTGCCCCGGTTCGGATGGTTGAGGTCAGGAAGTCGGACTTGTCTTCAGGAATGCTTGTTGAGTAGTTCCAGCTTCGTTCTAGGCTTCCGGTTGATTTTAAAACCGTCCGAATGCATGAGAGAAAAATTATAATAAAGCATATGATATGATGAGCCACATGAGAGCCAAGCTAAGCCTTCCCGTCGTCTCCGCCATCATCGAGCGAGTCAATGATGGGAAAACGCAAATACTTGTTCAGACTCGCTGGAAACCGGGAAAGGACCTTCTGTATTCCGGAACTCTGGAACTGGCGGCCGGCTGTGTCGAAGAGTATGAGGATGTCTACGAGGCCCTCAAGAGGGAGGTGCTTGAGGAGACCGGACTGGCCGTGAAGAGATTTGTTTCAGATAGTCGAACCAGGACATATGCGACTGACAAGGGAGACGAGTCCTTCGGCTTTATGCCTTTCTGCTGTTACCAGCAGATGAAGCAAGGATATCCATGGGTGGGATTTGCCTTTCTCTGTGAGGTCGAGGATTCGGAACCGAAACCGCAGCGTGAAGAGGTGAAGGACGTGAGATGGATGGACACGGATGAGCTCAGGAAGATCTTCACCGACACGCCCGAAATGATCTTTACTCTCCAGCACGGGATTCTCGACTATTATTTTCGCAATCGAACTTAGTTCCAACATTTGCCTCTGACTTCCGGTCAACTCGGGAAAGGTAATAAAATGGCTCAGTACATAAGCAGATTCACATTGACATCACACAGTTGTCTGTTACATTGTATGTCGAACCTGGAAGCACCAGGATACGTACCCCTAACCTGAATGAAACTGAACAGAATCGTTACGATCAGCACGCTCATGTGCGGCTCCTCCCTCGGTCTCCATGCGGCAACCATTGGAGACGTCGACTACAACATGAATACGACGGCCGTCTTCGGCTCGGGTAACCCCGACGGAAGTTGGGTCAGCGCCACGAACCTTGGAGTTGACGCGGGAATCCGTTTCAAGAACCGCTCCACCGGCGCCTTCGGATACGACGGCGCGGGAACGTACACGTTTACCACCGGAACCGAAGTTCAGTTCGAATGGTCGGCGGGCTCGGACACCGATCTGAGCGGATATGTCTTCGTCGTGGAGACGGATACGGATCCAACCATCGCGATCTCCGGATTCACCTTCAGCATCAACAACTACGTCGACAACTCCTTCGGTACCGGCGCCACGCCCAACGGTGGCGGCGTCGAGGGTCCGTGGGCTTTGCTTGCGGGAGGCTATGACATCGCCCAGAATTCCCAGCGCGAACTCTGGATGGGCGTCAACCGCAACGTCGTCGGCACGTACACGTTCGCCATGACGGCGTACGCTGCCGGAGATACCGGGTTCACCACTCCGCTCGCGCGGACCGAGGCGACCCTGAACTTCGTTCCGGAACCGAGCGCGGCCTTGTTGGGCGCCGTCGGGGTCGTCGGACTCCTGCGTCGCCGTCGTCGCTAGTTCGTCTTCGGGCGCCCCCCCTGATCCGCTTCACGTAAGCGGATCAGGGGGATTTTTATTAGTGAGCCTGTCTGTTGTTCCGGCTCAGGCGGCAATTTGCTTTGGATAGTCCGGTAAAAAATGTACAATTATACGTATGAAAACAACAAGCCCGTGGATCAACTTTAACGGTAACGCAGAGGAGGCCTTTGCCTTCTATAAGTCGGTGTTCGGTGGGGAGTTCTCGAAGGTTGTCCGCTTCAGCGACGTCGCCGGTCCCGAGTTCCAGGTGGGAGAAAAGGAGGCGAACAAGATCATGCAGATAGTCCTGCCGCTCGGTGCTTCCAGCATGCTGATGGGAAACGACGTGCCTGAGTTCATGGGTACGGTGTCAGAGAATGAGAACAGGAGCAAGATCCATCTGGGATTCGACAATGCGGAGGAAGCCAGGAAGGTGTTCGACGGTCTGTCTGCAGGAGGACAGGTAGAGGTGCCCATGACAGAGGACCCGCAGGGAGCGATCTTTACCATGTTCAGGGACAAGTACGGCATCGAGTGGATCGTGGAGTATGCTCCGAATGCATAGGGTCCAAGCACTGTCGGTTAGGCGTACGAGGTGCGCCGTTTGGCAAAAGTGATCCAAAAGACAAAACAAAAGCCCGCCGCGTTCAAGACGCCGGCGGGCTTTGGGTTTGTGGAAGAGCGCGAATCGGTATACGACATCGGAGCGTCAGTATCTCACCGTAAGCCGGGCCAGCCTCTCCGACTCACTGCGTGCCCAGGCGTATTCCGCCTGCTGGGCACGAGTACGTTCCTCGATGCCTTTCCAGAACTCCTGGTATTCTTCCGGACTTTCAAAAACGAGACGCACGTTTGAGTTGTTGAGCTGGGCAAGAAACTCATTCAGTGACATAGGCATACGCAACAGATGGGTTGTGGTGAAATGGATGTGCTCTTTCAAGCGCAGCCTATCGGTTCATACCGATATAAGGAATTTCCTCTAAATCGTACTCACGTGCAGCGCGATGTCAAATTCAGGCAGTGCAGCCGTTGAGGATGCGCGGTAGTACAGGCCGAGGCCTTACGTTCTCTTGGAGCGCTTGCCCAGTACTCCCTGGACCGACGGACTGACCGCCTTGTCCTTCCGGTGGATGCAGCCGATCCAGCAGCACGGGCGGCGCTTTCCTTCCTTGAGCTGCCGTACGACGCGCGTGACGTGCTCCCTGCGCGTCTCCTCCTTTTTGACCGAGATCGTCCAGCAG
>CBKWTF010000021.1:0-10336 GCA_966677695.1 uncultured bacterium
CGTCGCTTTTCTCCACACTTCTTCCAAACCAAAACTCTCTGGTATAATGAAATCCAAATGAGTGACCCAAACAAGGTAGTCTATTTCGCCGAGACTGACGCGCGCAATTCGCGCATTCGATTCGGCATCAAGCAGAAGGACCGTTCGCGTCACGTCTACGTGATCGGTAAGACGGGTATGGGTAAGTCGACCCTCCTGGAGAACATGGCGGTGCAGGACATCATGAACGGAAACGGCATGTGCTTCATCGACCCGCACGGAAAGACTGCCGATCTTCTCCTTGAGTACATTCCATCCGAGCGTGTGAACGACGTGCTGTACTTTGCGCCGTTCGACATGGACTTTCCGATCTCCTTCAACATCATGGAGG
This sequence comes from uncultured bacterium, assembly GCA_966677695.1. Taxonomy (GTDB): domain Bacteria; phylum Patescibacteriota; class Minisyncoccia; order Phycocordibacterales; family JAACPR01; genus JAULZV01. Next base: position 371 of record CBKWTF010000021.1, read on the forward strand.
ACGTGGGGTATGACAAGCGCCACCTGGTCGTGTCGGGTCTTATGGCCGCCTTCAAGAAGATCTGGAAGGATGCCTGGTCCGCCCGAATGGAATACATTCTCTCCAACACCCTGTTCGCGCTCCTCGAGTATCCTGATGCGACGCTGCTGTCGGTAAACAAGATGCTTTCGGACAAGGCATATCGAAAAAAGGTGGTCGAGAACATCAAGGATACGGCCGTGCGATCCTTCTGGGTCGACGAGTTCGCAAACTATACCGAGCGAATGGCCGCCGAGGCCGTGCCCGCCATCCAGAACAAGGTCGGTCAGTTCACCTCGAACCCGCTTATCCGAAACATCATCGGACAGCCGAAGTCCTCGTTCGACCTTCGCCAGATGATGGACCAGAAGAAGATCGTCATCATCAACCTCTCCAAGGGACGAATGGGAGAGTCGAACGCGCAGCTCCTGGGATCGCTTCTGGTGACCAAGATCTATCTTGCCGCCATGAGCCGTGCCGATCTTGGTCCGCACGAAATTGACGCCGCCCCTGACTTCTCGCTGTTTGTCGACGAGTTCCAGTCGTTCGCCAACGAGTCGTTCGCAGACATTCTGTCTGAGGCGCGAAAGTACAAGCTGTGTCTGCATATTGCGCACCAGTATATCGAGCAGATGCCGGACGAGGTTAAGGCTGCGGTATTCGGTAACGTCGGAACCATGGTGGCGTTTCGGGTGGGAGCGACGGATGCCGAGGCATTTGAAAAGGAGTTCGCGCCGACCTTTACCCAGAGCGATATCGTGAATCTCGGACAGTTCCAGATGTATCTGCGACTGATGATTGACGGAGTCGGATCAAAGCCGTTCTCGGCCCGGACAATGCCACCTCTGCCCAAGGCGGAGACCAACTGTGTGCCGCAGGTGGTCGAGGCGTCTCGGCGTCAGTACGCACAGCCGCGAGAACAGGTTGAGGAGCTTGTCAGGAGCCTTGTCGACATGGGCAAGAACGATGGGGACTCGCAGGACGGTGGTTCAGACAGGCCGCGCAGAGAAGGCGGACCGAGGGAGAACCGAGACCGGCCAAGAAGTGCGGGCACGCCTTCGGGCAGGGGAGGCGAGAGCAGAAACTCAGACCAGCCGCGTCGCCGCGACGACGCGGCGCCACGGCCTGAGCGTTTCCCAAAGAGGGATGACGCAGGACAGGGAGCGAAACCGGCTATCTCAAAGGACAAGGAACTCGAGCTTAAGCGCATGCTGGAAGAGGCCAAGAGGCGCGCGATTGACGAGGCGCCCGAGGAAGAGACTGCCGTAGAGCCGGTAACCCTGTCGCTCAAGGACATCAAGCCGCCCGCTCCAAAGAAAGAGGTGTCGAAGGAGAACAAGGACGCCCTCAAGGACGCCTTGCTGAAGGTTCTGCAGCAAAACGGTGCGCCTGCAAACGCTCAGGTTGAAATCAAGCACCAGGAGATCAAGACGACGCAGACTGACAGGGTCACGATTGTCGCGGATAGCGTGACGGAAGAGAAGCCGGTTACGCCTGAAGAGCCCAAAACGGAGCCTGAGACAGCAAAAAGGACTGGTCCCGAAGCGGATAATCAGCAAGGTCCTGATCCGGAACCGTCTCAGGTGCCGGAGCGAGAGCCCATCAAGCCGGGCGAGATTCCGGAGGACGAACTGAAGAGGCTACTTGAGGTGAAGTAGGACAAGCGCGAGCTTCACGACTCTCTTGAGATATCCGAGCGCATAGTTCGGATATTTCTTTTTGTACCGTCTGATAATCTGAAACTCAGCGGAAAGGAGCCTGAATCTTTTCAGAAACGGATACTTGCGGGGCACGTACAGGTAGTCGACCATGACCTCGTCGAGGTTGGCAAGCGACCCTTGCAGACCGAGGCCCAGGAGAAGGTCGTAATCTTCCCAGATATACAGGGTCTCGTCGTATCTCTGGCCGAGGTTTCTCATGAGGATGCTCGAGTGGCAGAACTGGTTGAACACGAGCATGGAGTTTCTGATCTCGGTGTCGGTGTGCGGGTACGTCGTTTGGCTTAAGCCCTTGCCGTCGGCGGTTACCAGCCTCATCTGGGTGCCGATGACAATATGGCCTCGATTTTGGTCCAGGAAGGCGAGCTGCCTCTTGAGCTTGGTAGGAGACGTCCAGACGTCATCGCTGTCAATGACGGCTATGTATGAGCCCGTAGACGCCTCTAGGGCCCTGTTTCTGCTCTTGGTAATGCCCAGGTTGGTCTGGTTGGTTATGATGGTGAACGGAATCTTGGTCTTTGCCTTATATTCCTGTGCGATTGCTCCCGTGGAGTCCGTGGATGCGTCATTTATGAAAACGATTTCCATGCGCACGTCCTGTTGGGCAAAAACGCTGTCGAGCGTTCGGGCGACCGTGCGCTCCGCGTTACGGGAGATTATGTTTACGCTGATTAAATTCTTATCCATGTCGGCGGCATTATGTTTGTAAGGTCTCTTGCTGCTGTCCAGTGCCTTGGTCCGACCACGATCTTGTCTGGGTTGGTATTGAGCCATGCACCCCACCATGAGAACGAGGAGTTCGAGATTATGTTGTGGCTGCATGCCGACATGAGGGTGATCTCCTCTGCGGCATCAAAGCCCTGGCCACTGAGGATGAACGTCCTTGGATGGAACTTGATGTTTCTGCGCGTCCACTCAACGTCGTCGGTAAAGATAAAGAGGGTAAAGTCACTGCCGATCCTCGAGACGACATGCGTGTAGGCCTTGTTGAAGTACTCCAGGGTAAGTACGCCGTGGTAGGCGTTCGCATGGGGATTCGACACATAGTCGCCGCGCCTGATGTGCATCGATACGCTCGGAGTGCTGCGGATGAAGTCCAGCGTTTCCGTCAGCTTTTTGCCAGGTTCCCGAAGGCTGAACTCCTTGAGTATGAATTCGCGTATGCTGAGGAAGTACCTTTCGTTCTGAAAGAACCCGTCCAGTATGCGGGACTTGAGATCGTTCGGATGATAGGCGTACGGATTTCTGGGAAAGATCTTGTTGCGGATCCTACGCATGAGCTTGCTGATATCCGATTCCTTGTAGTTAGTTGGTTTTGTATATGAAATGTCGAACTGTGAAAGTTCGAACTGCCTGTGCGTATCCTTGGCCGCCTGGCTCTCGTAAGACGAAAGGTCTAGAAAAAGTTCCTGTCCGGCAAGCTTTGCTGCCGCATATCCTGTCGCATACTGGAACATCTGGTTCCCGAGGCCTCCTTTGAGTCTAACGATGGTCATATGATTTTCTTATTGCGAGATAGTTGGCGTACTGGAAGTTCTCAAGATCCTGCGAGTATGCGGGCACGTGAAGTGCATGGTTTGGATACATCTTGTAGAGCTCGTATTCGGTATTCTCAAAGAAGTCGAATATGTCCTTGAGCATGATGCGGGCGTTTATGTACGTGCCGCCGTACTCGATCTGCATGACGTCAATTCGTCCCTGCCGAACGTACTCCGAGGCTCCTTTGAGCACGTTAAGCTCGTTGCCTTCGGTGTCGATCTTAAGGAACGAAATCCGCTCGATCTTGTGTTCCTTGCAGAATGAGTCCAGGGTTCTGATCTCGATCTGCTCTGACTTTGTGACGCCGAAGGACGCTCGGGAATAGACCGAATTCAGCGTAGAGTCGCTGTCCGATACGAAAATCTCCCTTGACTCGTTCGAGTCTCCAAGCGCGATCTTGTGTGGGTGTACCTTCTCGCTTGTGTATCCCGACAGGGCATCAAAGGTCTTGGATACAGGTTCAAAACTATAGATTTGCGCCTGCGGGCAAAGTTTTGAAACCTCGGCTGTCCAGTCACCAACGTTGGCGCCTACGTCAAAGATGGTCTGGAACCCCTGGGCGTTTCGGGTCATGAACGTCATCTCTCCGTTCGAGTCAGGTGCGCAGTTGTTCTGGTTTCGGGCAAAGTCAACGACCTTACGCGCAACCGTTTCGGCGTAGGGAAGCCCTGAGGCGATTTTGATAAGGGTAAGCGCTATTTTTTTCATGGCTTCTTAAACCAAAAACATCCGCAGGCATAGCTATGGGTCTGTACCAGACTCGGGTCTGCATGCTCTATGATCCCTCCTTCCTTTTCCGGAATAAGAGAGAACTCAGCAAGATCCAGATCCTTGAAGTATTCCATGATCTGCTCGTACGAATAGATGCGGTGGGCGTTGAACTCGATCTTGGGTTTTCCGACAGGTGTCACGAAAAGCAGGCTTCCACCCGGCTTGAGCACTCGTGCGAGTTCCTTCATTGCGACGATGTCGGACTTCGGATTGATAGGATCTCCGTATCTGCCGAGGCCGATATGCTCAATGGTATGCATGCACGAGAGGGAGTCAACCGAGTTGTCGGCAAAGTGCAGGGAGGCGAGATCGGCATGGCTGCTCGTGAAGTTGCTCAGCTCAAGCTTTGCAGGGCGATAGTCGTAAAAGTCGACCGGGATGAATGTTGAAAGGATGGATGAGAAGTACAGGCTTGATGAGATGTCCGTGTGGCGTGCGGGAGCAATCTGGCGTACCTTTCGTGCCGCCCATGCGGTGTGGTAGATATAGTGTCGGTCAAAGTTCGTCTCAACGGTCTTGTCCTTGATTTGCGGATAAAAGTCCGAAATGCTGAGGCTGAAACGTCCGTCGCTTGCCCTTTTGAACTGGAAATAATCCTTGAGCACAAAAGGGGTAAGGAGGACTCGTATGCTTTTTTTAATCAGTTCTTTCATTAAGAATCTCAAGATAGGCTGCTGCTGATGCCTTGTCCGAAAACTGTCGAACTGCAGCGTCCCGCGGCCTGATCCGCTTGATTTCACCTATCATATCAGGCAGTTGGGAAACCTCAAAAAAGGCTCCAAGCTCAGGCGTGAGATAGGGCGCGTTTATGGCCGAGTCTGGCCAGGAATCCTCCTTGTAGCGCATTTCCCCAGAGGTGAGCACCAGGGTTGGGACGTCTCGAAGCCATGCCTCCTGCAGGGCGATACCCTGGCTCTCGGAGCGGGAAAGATAGATCATAGCTGGCGTCTTACTCAAGTATGCGTAAAACTCGGCGCGGGTAAACGTTCCATACCTCACGGTCTTGAAATGCTGACCGTACCTTGTGAGGATGCTCTCGATCTCCGCAAGGTGCTCGTCACCGAAATTCTTTGAGTAGATGATCCAGGGGCCTGATCTGTCAGACTGCTGGTCCGGAACCTGGGATCCTGCGGCCCATATTTTTATTTTTTCTGCAATCTCTGGTTTTTTGCTTGATACATATGCCTTAACCCACTCGGCCGGCTGAAGGATGACATCTATCTCTGGCGAGCAGATGATCTCCTCGTACTCACAGGGATCTACTACCAGGGCCGGGCCGGCGATCAGTCTCTCTATCTTGCCGGCTTTTTTCCATTCGATAGCGGTTCGCAATGCGTCGATTCCCGAAAGGACGTGGACCGTCTTGAATCGGGGCCGTACGGGATCTATCTCAAACGGAACAGAGTGCTCGCGAAGGCCGCGCACAAGACTGTCTGCAACCGCGTCGGGACCCGAGTATTTTCCAAGCAGCTTCCTGGCAAAGTGTTTCCAGAATTCTGCGCGCACAGGGTTCGGTGTTCTTGTGTAGATCGTAATCATATGTTTGAAAGTATGTTGTGCAGCTTTTCGGAATAGGATTTTAGGGAAAAATGCTTCCGTGCCTGCGCTCGACTCGCGTCCCTCATGCGATTCCACGCTACTGGGTCTTCGGATCGAATTCGTATGAATTCCTTCATGAATTTCGCGTATTGTTCGGCGTTGTTCCGGTCTGCGATGCGTGAAAAAGACAAATCCAGGTACTCGGTGTGCGCATTCCAAATGTGCGACCTGTGGGTGATGATCGGATTTCCGGCGAGCATGGATTCCGCGATATTGAGTCCGCATGACTCACCATCGTGCCTGAAATGCGCCAACGCGTCTATGGCAAAATGAAAGTTCCAGATGTCGACCTCGTTGCTGCTCGGAGGGATGAAGTGTACGTTTGGAATCGATTCGTCTCGTACGATCCTTTCCAGGACGGGCATGGGCGACATGACGACGTAGTGCGCATCGGGATACTCGGCAACAACCTTTTTGAATGCGCTGATTCCGATCGGGTCAAAGATACTGTCCTCATTTCTCCCTACGCGACCGAATACGAATGCGGATTCAGGTATGCCGAAAGATTCCCTGAGCGTCGCTCTGCTGCGCTCGGATTCTTCGATGGGATCGCTCGAGGGAATGTATAGTACGGAACTTGGAAGCGGACCGGTATAGAACTGCGCTTTCTCTCGCACCTCGTTGGATATATAAATCGTATGTCGAATGTTCTTCTGGAGCGCAGGGGATCCGAAGATGTTGATCAGGATAACGGGTACGTTCGTAATCGCGCTGATGGGGTATTGCGAATGTCCGCTGTCGGCCGTAATGATAAGGTCAATGTCGTGCAATGCGAGCACTGACTTTATGTGCGGGTTCATACCTTCGATAAAATAGGGAAAGTGAGGTTCCCTGTGGTCATAGTTGAATTCGATCAGCCGTACCTTGGGGCTGATGCTCGCGATTCTGTTCTTGCTCACGCCCTTATTTGAATACATGAAAAATACGTTGTGCGTATCGGCAAGCATGTTCGCGACGAACTGCAGGTTCTTCTCAGTCCCGCCGAAGCTCATGCCGCTGACGTGGTAAATCAGAATGTTCCTGATCTTCTTTCTGGTAGCCGTACGGCTCGGAAGATTCGGGTACTGCCGAGCTTCTTTTCTGTTGGAATAGAAGGCAAACAGCCTCTCATTCAAGAGGGCCGCTCCCTTTCTGAGCGCGAGCGGTGAGTGCCTAAGTGCTTTTTTGAGAATGGTTCTCATGACTTCTTGAGCTTGAGGACTCGGAGAGTTTTTCGCAGTACGCGCATGATGACGTGTCCGATCCTGCTGACGTTCCAGACAGCGCGTGAGGCTGTGCCTGGCGTATGCGTCTTGAGAACCCGCGTTCTGCCTACGCGAATACCGTAAATGCCGCTCGGATATCCCGAGTTCTCAATGTTAAGAAAGACGAGCTGCCAGTTAGGGAGCCGTGTGCTCCACCAGTCCTTGCTGCGCACATGCCACATGTTCCACTGAATATTCTTATCGTACCGCTCGTCAAAAAAAAGGACGGAACCGTCGGGAAGCTCGTCGACTGTTCCGGAAAGGAACGATTCGACATAAAAATCCTCTATATGATTGAGTACGGTCGACGTCGTGATGAACACGGGCTCTTTTGGTGCGATCTGCGTAAACCCATCTACCATGTCCTTGTTGATGAAATCTAAATTCCTTTTCTGCCCAAGCAATTTTGTCGCTATCTCAATCGCTTTTTTTGAGGGTTCTATTCCAATAACCTGATTAAACCTGTCTGACATTTCATTCAGTAGCCAACCCGTTCCGCATCCAATATCAATATGCATATTTGGCATTACGGACGTAAGTTTTAGCGCTAAGTCAAATCCGAGCTTCTCGAACTGGTTAGTGATTTTGTATTGTTCAAAAAGATGCGCATTTTGGCCTATACTGTTTATTGATTCCGAGTTGTATTCTGAATCGTGCTTGTAAAAGCTCTGCAAATCCTTTGTCATTTTCTTTAGTTTGTTTTACGGATGTTTCGAGATAGGTTTTCAAAAATGGAATTTGTGTTTTTTAGATATCCCAACCATTTCCTAACAAAGTTCCGGGAACCGACTTTTCGATAAATTCCCCACTTCTCTTTTTCGTCGATTTGTTTTTCAAGGTAATATTCAAAAATTTCTTTCCCTGAATTAAGCCAATTCTCATGAAATTCAAAAGAGTCTGACCATTCTAGGCAAAGATACATGTTTCTGTCTGACTTTCGATATTTTCCCTTGTTTTTATTAACTGCCTTTGTGTGTATGTGCATGTATTTAAAGGTAAAACAGAGGTTTTTATCTTCAACAAGATCGATTACCCACCTGTGGTGCGATGCGCCAGCAAGTTTTTTAATCTCTATGTTAAAGGTGGTCTCATAGAGTCGGGAAGGGATTTCGATATAACCAGCCTTGCTTACTCTTATAATTTCGTGGCATACCCATAAAGGGTCTCTGATGTCCTCGAGTACGTGGGAACAGATACTGTAGTCAAACTGCTTGTCTTTGAATGGCCACGGGACATGTGAGCATATGTCATGCTGTGTATAGGATTCTTTTGTAAAACGTACGTCTCCTGGACCCTTTGCCTGGTCCCAATTTATGGATTCGTAGTCAACGGCGTCAATAATATGATTAGCCCGTTTGAACGGGGCGGAAGCTCCACCTATGTCCAAGACCATCGCCGAATCAGGCAGTTTTTCTAGGATAAGGTTTATGCTTTTTTTAGTCTGTTTAATCATGTTTGATTTTGTGTAACAAGGAATAATATACCATCTTTATTTTGTTTTTTATATTGTTAAGGGTAAGAATCCATCTTGGAAATAGGGCGGGCCTAGGCTCTCGTCGTTTTTCGATCTTAAAAGCATCTCTGAGTTCTGGTATGTGCCAAATATCAAGCCCTTCAAAATAGGATACCCCATATGTCTTAAAAATACGCTGCATCTCGGCAAGATACTCGCCACCTCCAGGATCCTTAAGGAGTTCCAATCCGTTATTTTCAAGATCTCCCAGTGCTTGCTTGTTTTTTGAAGAATCGTTCCTCGTATGCTCGTAGGTCGCATTAATCCGCCTTGCTGATCTCGAGCCCTCGATCAGCTCGTTGCACCTGTACCATGCCTGTTTCAGTTGGTTCCTTGCCGAGGCAATTTTCTGAAAATGCAGCACTGAACCGCAGTTTGCATCAACCTTTATAAAGTTTTTAGGAGTATTTGAGCCTGGGGTCCTGCCCTCCGAAAGGAACTGATTTTCAAATGTGCTTATGCCGTCGTCACAAAATACGAAATCTTTGTAATTTTTCAGGTCTTTTTGCGAATAGAAGAACAAGCCATTGTCTTTCCAGACATTTATCCAAGGGAAGGCGAGTTTCTGACCTTTCTCCATTTTGGATAGTAGTGATGGCAGTTTTTCAATCGCTTGCGATGAAAATGACTCATCCGCATCGAGAAATACGAAATGCGTTCCTCCAGCATTTCTGCCCTCATCCAATAGGATTCTGCGGCGCTCCGACATGTTTACGTGCCTCTCATTTGATTCAAAGTTTAAAACCGTAATTCTCGGATCCCCCTCAATCAATGAGCGTGTTTCATCTGTCGAGCCATCGTCAAGAATCAGAACATGATCGCTGACTTTGAGCAACTGAGAAAGTGTGTGCCGAAGTACCCATGCTTCGTTTTTGACTGGTAGCAGAGATATGATCCTCATCATTCTACTTGATTAGTCCCCTTTTTTTAAGCATGTAATGCATCGTATTGTACGATTTTGTGTATGCGTTGTAGATTGGTGATATTTTCTTCAGCATCATCTTAAATTTTCCATAGTAAGTTGGTATTAGCATTTTACGGTATGCGTAATTGCATTTTCTTTCCCAGACCTTCATGATTGACCTATATAAGTTTTCTGTCTGAGTCTCTTCACTCACTGTGTTTTTGCGTTTATACAAAAATAGACCCCATCCTGATTCATGGCACAGTTCAGTTAGGTCCCATTTAGAATAATCAACCTCATCAAAAAGACCCCTTTTGTCATTAATATTAATATCGTCTATAGCCACTAAAGCTGTGTCAGAAAGAAGGTGTTCATATATTTCAAACTCATCCCTTAGTTGAAAGCCGTAATGAATGGTGTCTGTAAAAAGTAAGTCGATTTTCTTTGGAAGTTTTTTAATAATATCGTAGCTGCATACATCTCCAAATAAAAATGAAACATTTTTATCGTTGAACATTGGTTCCGGACAGTAGCGTTGATCCTTCTCGATATCAATGGTGTAGAATTTAGAATCGTAGTCTTGCATTGCGTCATATATTGAAAGTGTGGATAGGCCCTCTCTGTTTCCTAGTTCAACTATATTTGCAGGGTGTAATTTCG
>CBKWTF010000022.1:0-10082 GCA_966677695.1 uncultured bacterium
TGCAATTGCCCTCGGCGAAATTTTAAAAATGAAAGAAAAATAGCCTCGTTGCGTATTACTTCTCGGACAGAACTTCCTGATGGACGTTTTTGACGTAGGAAAAGGGCCGCGCAGGAGGCGCGGCCCTTTCCCGTTGTGCAGATCTTGCGATCGTGCATGATAGATTCGAATGCCTTACTCGTTCGTCTTTGTCGAAAGAGTCATTCGCTGCTCCTTCGGCTCGAATAGGGTGATCTTGAAGTCGTACGCCTTTCCGAGCTCGAGCGCCTCCTTGAGCTTCTCCTCGCTCTCGAACTCCGAAATGTGGATCAGTCCGGCGACTCCCTCCTCGATTGAGGCAAGCGCTCCGTGCTTGTTGAACTTGATCACCACTCCCTTCACGACGTCTCCCTTCTTGAATCGGTTCGACGCGCTTGTCCAAGGGTTCTCCTTGAGCTGCTTGATGGAAAGCGAGACCTTTCCGTTCTTGATGTCGATGACCTTTACGTCCACCTTGTCGCCGACTGAGAACAGCTTCTTAGGGTCCTCAACCAGTGACCAGTCGAGCTCAGAGATGTGCACGAGTCCCTCGAGGTTGTCCTCGATCTTCACGAACACGCCGAACTCAACGACTCCGGTAACGGTTCCTGACAGAACGTTTCCGATCTCGTACTTCTCGACCTTCTTGGTCTCTGACTCGTCACCGCCGGTGTGCTTCTCAGAGAAGACAAGCTTTCCGTCCTCCTGGGTGGCACCGATGATGGTCACGGTCAGTTTCTGGCCAACAAGCCGTCGCAGCTCCTCGAGGATTCGGTCCTTGTCTCCGTCAGAGACTCGAGGGTAGTGCTCGGATGAGAGCTGGGAAGCAGGAAGGAATCCCTGCAGACCCTGCCAAGAGAGAAGAAGTCCTCCCTTGTTCGCGTCCTGAACCGTAAGCTCGATAGGGGTCTTGTCCTTGATTGCGGCCTCGACCTCCTCCCAGACCATCGCCTGCTTTGCCTCTCGAAGAGAGAGTTCGATGTACCCGGTCTTGCTCTTGGTGTCGACGATCTTCGCCGATACCGAGTCTCCTACGTGGAGCTTTCGGATCATGTCTCGGGCGATGATGAACTCACGCCCGTAGATGATTCCTGTTCCGAACGGCGAGAGGTCGATGTAGATCGCAGACTTGTCTACGGTCACAACCGGTCCCTCGAACACGTCTCCCTCCTGCGGAGGGTTAGGCATGTCAGCCAAATATGACTGCATGACAGTTTCTTTCGTATCCATTATGAATTTACTTACCTTTTAATGAGATCTGCATATTCGTTTAGTCCCGCATGCGGTTAGGGCAGAAGGATCTGCCGGCTCACGCACACACTCGATGTCATATACGCAGGGTTACTCTGTTTCTTTTAATAAAACGGAGTGGGGTGAATATACCATTAAAATAGGGAAACAGCAACCGTCGTACCGTTTTTCTTTTCGCCTCAAAATGCTATACTCGACCTCATGATAATCACATACGACGGCGTAGAATCAGTAAAGGTGTCGCACGGAGACTTCACCGTGGCGCTTAACCCGATCTCAAAGGAGTCCAAGTTCAAGCTGGCCAACTTCGGAAGCGACCTTGTCCTTATTACCGCAAACCATCCGGATCTCAACGGAGCCGAGACCGCAACCCGACAGGGCAAGGAGCCGTTCGTTATCAAGGGGCCGGGAGAATACGAGGTAAAGGGCGTATTTGTACGAGGATTTCCATCAAAGACCGTATACGGAGGCGAGGAGCGCATCAATACGGTGTACTCGTTCGAACTGGACGGCATTCGAGTGGCATACTTCGGAGCAATCTCAGAGAAGGACCTCGACGCCAAGGCCAAGGAGGACCTCGGAGACATCGACATCCTGTTCGTTCCGATCGGAGGAGACGAGGTGCTCAACCCCCAGGACGCCTACAGGCTTGCCGTGAAGCGAGAGCCTAAGATCATCATTCCGATCCACTTCGGAGCGGTCGGAGACAAGGACGCGCTCAAGGCATTCCTCAAGGAGGCCGACGCGAGCGATACCAAGCCGGTCGACAAGCTGACCATCAAGCGCAAGGACCTCGTGGGCAAGGAGGGAGAAGTTGTCGTTCTCTCGTCTTCGCTATAAAATAGAGGCATGAAGAAATACATCGAGGAACTCAAGACGAAGTCCCATGCCGAAAAGAGCAACTACGCGTTCATGGCCTCTGCTGTGATCACTGGCGTAGTGGCTCTTGTCTGGGTTCTGTCTATTATCGCGAACCCGTCAGGCTACATGCCGATCGCGAACATCTCCGAGGGGAGCTCGGAGGAGCAGAACCTGGCCAACGCGGGCAGCCTTTTCGACGTATTCAAATCAAGCATTGAGGGCTTTAAATAAACAGTTTCTGTGATATAATCGGACGATATGGCAAAGAAGAAAGCAGGCAAGTCCGCAGGAAATGCCGACGAATCAGTGGGGCAGAGCAAGGGTACGGAAATCATCGACGCGCCTATTAGTCTGGAGATGAAGAAGTCGTACCTGGACTATGCGATGTCCGTGATCACGCAGCGAGCGCTGCCTGACGCGCGAGACGGTCTCAAGCCGGTGCACCGACGAATTCTATACTCAATGCACAAGAACGGACTCAACTCGTCCGCGAAGTTCCGAAAGTCGGCGACAGTGGTGGGAGACGTAATCGGTTCGTATCACCCGCACGGAGACGTGTCGGTGTATGACGCCATGGTGAAGCTCGCACAGCCGTTCTCTACTCGGTATCCGCTCGTGCTCGGACAGGGAAACTTCGGTTCGATCGACGGAGACCCGCCTGCCGCATACCGATATACCGAGGCCAAGATGAGCAAGATCTCGGCTGAGGTTCTTCGCGATCTCGAAAAGGAGACGGTCAACTTCCGACCCAACTATGACGGCTCCAAGCGAGAGCCCGTGGTCATGCCGACAGCGGTACCCTCGCTTATGCTCAACGGAACGCTCGGAATCGCCGTGGGTATGGCCTCCAACATTCCTCCGCACAACCTGAACGAGCTGATCGACGCGTCCGTATACCTTATCGACAATCCGACCGCCTCGAACGAGGAGATCCTTGAGTTCGTACAGGGCCCCGACTTCCCGACGGGAGGAATCATTTTCAATCAGAAGGACATCCACCACGCATACGCGCACGGACGAGGCGGGGTGGTATGTCGCGGAGAGGCCGAGATCGTCGAGCAGAAGAACGGGTCGTTCCAGATCATCATCACCTCCATTCCGTACCGAGTGAACAAGGCGGACATGATCACCAAGATCGCGGACCTTGTGCGCGACAAGAAGCTCGAGGGAATCAAGGACATCCGAGACGAGTCCACGGACGACATCCGGGTCGTGATCGACATCAAGAACAACGCGCATCCGCAGAACGTTCTCAACTATATATACAAGCACACGCAGCTCGAGGAGACGTTCCACTTCAACATGGTGGCGCTCGTTGACGGCGTGCCCCAGACCCTTTCCCTCAAGGGAGCCTTGCAGGAGTTCACCAAGCACCGGTTCGAGGTGGTGACCCGACGAACGCAGTTCGACCTCAACAAGGCGCTCGACCGAGAGCACATCCTGCTCGGGCTCAAGAAGGCGCTTGACCACATCGACGAGATCATCAAGATCATCAAGGCGTCAAAGGACACACCGACCGCGCATGCGAACCTGATGAAGGAGTTCAAGTTCTCCGATCGACAGGCGACCGCCATCCTCGACATGCGACTGCAGAAGCTCGCGGGACTCGAGCGAAAGAAGATCGAGGACGAGCTCAAGGCCGTGCAGGCGCTCATCAAGGAGCTCAAGGAGCTTCTCGAGTCAGAGAAGAAGATGAAGGCGCTGATCAAGAAGGAGCTTTCCGAGATCCAGGAGAAGTACGGTGACGCGCGACGAACCAAGGTCGTGAAGCACGGCGTGAAGAACCTCTCGCAGGAGGACCTTATCCCCGATGACGCGACGGTGCTCGTGCTTACCAAGGGAGGATACATCAAGCGAACCGACCCGAACGAGTACAAGCAGCAGAAGCGAGGCGGGGTCGGAGTGATCGACCTCAACACCAAGGACGAGGACTTCGTACAGACCTTCCTGCACACCACCAACCACAGCGACCTGCTGTTCTTTACCGACAAGGGTAAGGTATACCAGCTCAAGACCTATGACATTCCCGAGGGAAAGCGCGCGACGCGAGGAAAGTCGATCATGAACTTCCTTTCGATCTCGCCGGACGAGCACGTGACGAGCGTGCTGCCCATGCCCAAGGACGTGAAGAAGTCGGACGACCTCTCTGTCGTCATGGTGACCCGAGAGGGAGTCGCCAAGAAGGTTGACGCGCCGAGCTTCTACGACGTGCGGCGAAACGGAATCATCGCCATCGGACTGAAGGGAAGCGACTCGCTCATCTCGGCCATGTTCACGCGAAAGGGTGACGACGTCGTCGTGGCCTCAAAGAAGGGCCAGTCAATCCGATTCAAGGAGGCTGACATCCGCCAGATGGGACGAACCGCCGCGGGAGTGCGAGGATTCCTGCTCAAGGGACAGGACGAGGTGATCAGCGCCGGAGTCGTAACCAAGGACGCTCCTAACGCGCGGCTCTTCACCTTCTCTTCAAAGGGATACGGAAAGCAGACGGCCATCAAGGAGTATAAGGTCCAGAAGCGAGGAGGTTCCGGAATCAAGACCGCAAGCATTACCGGCAAGAACGGCGATCTCGTGGCCGGAACGGTCGTAACCGACGATACCCATGAGGTGGTGGCGATCTCAAAGAACGGACAGGTGATCCGCGTATCAATCGACGAGGTGCCCAAGCTCGGTCGCCAGACCCAGGGCGTGCGCATCATGAAGCTCCGAGAGGGAGACGAGATCGCATCTATTGTGACGTTTTAGCATATACTCGACTCCTCCATGTTCACTTAGGCTTCGGCCCAGCAAAGACCAGATCAAAAAATGCACGGGGAGAGCTTACGGAGCGCGACGGCGCGAGTACGAGCCGATTTTTCAGCAGAAAAATACGGCGTCTCTTCCCGTGCATTTTTGGCAGGTTTTGCAAGGGTCTGCAGAATTGTTCTCACGGAGGAGTCGAGTATTTTCCCCAAATGACGTACGGATAATCTCTTCTCCTACGGTATAATGGTTGCAATGTTCAGCACGCCATCCGTAAACCTCTCGCAGTTTCATATTGAGCCCGGCATGGTCGTTGCGGACCTCGGCTGCGGTTCCGGCGCGTACACGAGCGAGATTCTTCAGCGTGTCGGTCCGACGGGAAAGGTCTTCGCGCTCGACGTGCAGAAGCCCCTTGTGGACAAGCTGGCCAACGACTTCAAGAGCAGGCACGTCGTCAACGTGACGGTCATGTGGGACGATTTGGACGACGCGAACGGCATCAGCCTCAAGGACTCGAGCATCGATAGGGCAGTCATTGCCAATACGCTGTTTCAGATCGACGACATGCAGAAGTTCTCGACCGAGGTGCGAAGGATCCTGAAGCCGGGCGGCCTGGCGCTTATCGTGGACTGGTCCGACTCGTTCGGCGGCCTCGGTCCGACGCCCCAGGCCGTGGTTAGGCGTGACCGCGCGCTCGAGATATTCCAGAAGGCGGGATTCGAATTCAGGAAGGACGTGAACGCCGGAGACCACCACTACGGTTTTGTTGTACAATGTAAGCCATAATATATACACATGAAGAACTTCAATATCCTCAACGTAATCATTCTCGGAATCTCAGGCATCGCCATGGTGGGAGCCGTCATCATGTTCGCTGCGTATCGAGGTGCGGGATCAAATCCGCAGGCGGGTACGGTGCTTATGTGGGGAACCCTGCCGTCAGAGGACTTCAACGAGACGCTTCGCGCGCTCATGCTCGAGGATGATGATTACGAGGCTATCTCATACGTATCGATGGATCCGAGCACGTTCGAGGACCAGCTTCTTCGCGCGCTTGCGGAGGGAACTGGTCCGGATCTCGTGCTCCTGAACGAGAAGCAGGTTATGGAAAACCAGCCGCGCATGACAACGGTCCCGTATTCGTCCTTTCCCATACGGACATACCAGGACCTGTTCCTCGATGAGGGAAATCTCCTGCTCGCTCGAGACGGAATCATCGGATTTCCGTTTCTCGTGGATCCGCTCGTGATGTACTACAATCGGGACATTCTCAGCAACAACGGGTACGCGCGCCCACCTGAGACCTGGACGGAGATGCTTGCCATTACGCCGACCGTCACCCAGAAGGACTCGTCTTTCAACATTGCGCGAAGCACCATCGCCCTGGGATCGATGGACAACATCAACAATGCCAAGGACATTCTCTGGGCCCTGATGCTGCAGGCCGGAAACCCTGTCATCGAGCGGTACATCGATGACCAGACACAGGAGGAAAAGTATGCCGCCATCCTCAATGAGAGCTTCAACTATACGCTCAATCCCGCGTATGCGGCCGTGAACTTCTTTACGCAGTTCTCAAATCCGACCAAGACGGTATATACGTGGAACCGCTCGCTCCCGCAGTCGCAGACCATGTTCGTGTCGGGCGACCTGGCGTTCTATATCGGATACGCGTCCGAGCTTCCGGTCATCCAGCGAATCAACCCGAACCTGAACTTCGACGTTGCCGTGCTTCCGCAGTCGCAGACCAGCGAGCGCAAGGTAACGTACGGATCCATGATGACGCTGGTGATCCCGAAGGCGTCTCGCAACCCGTCAGGGGCGATCGCGGCTATCGCCAAGCTGACTTCGGCGCCGGCCCAGCGGGCGTTCTCGGAGATGTTCGGGATCCCTTCGGTTCGACGCGACCTGCTGTCTACCTACGACTCGGCGAGCACCTTCGAGTCCGTGTTCAACCGATCCGCGATCATCGCGCAGGGGATACTCGAGCCTGACGCGCGCCAGACCGATGCTATACTTAAGGAACTTGTGGACACGGTCGTATCAGGACAGTACGAGATCAGCGAGGCGATCAACCGTGCCCAGGAGAAGCTAAATGCAATTACCAATGAGTAAGACAAGGAACATCATAGCGGGCGCATTTCTCGTGTTCGCTTTCTGTTTTTCTGCGGCTGTGCCGGTTCAGGCGCAGAACGGCTCCGACCCGGGACTTCAGCTTGAGACTCCAGACCTGCCCGGTACGAGCAAGGACAATGCGCTTATCAATTGCGGACGAACGGATGCGACGGGCTTTTCACAGCAGTGCACCTTCGACGACTTCATGCAGCTGATCCAGGACCTCTTCAAGCTGGTCTTCGCCTTTGCGGCATTCATCGCGGTCGGCGTGTTCATGTATGCAGGATTCCTCATGATTACGGCGGCAGGAAATCCTACCCAGCTTGAGCAAGCCAAGGCCATGTTCCGTCGCGTCGTCGTCGGATTCCTGATCATGTTCATGGCCTTTCTGGTCGTGCAGCAGACGCTGCGCTTTCTGCAGCTGTCGCCGCAGGCGCGCCAGATCATCGGGCGCTTTATTGACCTGGGTCCGGCCAACACTAACGGTAATAACCAATAATATGAAAAAGAAAGCTATCTCATGCGCAGTATTCGCTCTCGGAATAGTTCTCGGCCCGATATTTGTTGGTGCGCAGAACGGCTCCGACCCGGGACTGCAGAGAAACGGCCAGGTCGGAGGAGCGATTGTCTCGCCGCTTGATCCCAAGGTGACGTCGACGGCGCAGGTGCTCGGAGCATTCTTCAAAGTGCTGATTCAGGTAGGAGCGGTCGCAGTAACGCTGGCGATCGTGTACGCGGGATTCCTCTTCGTCGTTGCCCGCGGCAATCCTGAGGAGCTCAACAAGGCCAAGAGAACCCTGATGTGGACCATTATCGGAGCGCTCGTTCTGCTCGGTTCTCAGATCATCGCGAAGGTGATAGAGAATACTATTAAGACCATCGGATCATGAACAAGACCGCCTTCAGCCTGTTCGAGTCAGCGATTGACCTGATCAACAACCTTATCTATCTCGTAATCGGCCTTGCGCTTGTCGGCTTCCTGTGGGGCGTGCTCCGCTTCCTGTTCAGCGGCGGGAGCGACAAGCTCAAGAAGGAGGGAAAGGACTTCATGATCTACGGAATACTCATTCTCTTCGTCATGACGACGCTCTGGGCCATTATCCTGTTTGCACGGGACTTCGTCTTCGGGTCGGGGTATAAGGGGGACATTGATTCGGGCGTGGACATTATCGACTCACCGAGCAGCGACCAGCCCTTCGAAAATACCGACCAGCTGTTCGAGGAGCAGCCGCAGTATGCCGTTTAATTTACTTACAATTTCCATGAAAAAAATACTCTATACATTTCTTGTGCTTACGATCCTCGGAACAGGTCCGGTACATGCGCAGAACGGGTCCGACCCGGGACTGGGCGAGCCGGTAGAGCTTGACGAGATCGTGGTAACGGCGGACAGGGATCCCGTACCTTCAGATGGGGATACGCTGCAGCAGGTCGTCTCTGAGTTCATCGTCAAGATGGGAGACTATGCGGTCGTGTTCCTGGTAGCGCTCACCACGCTGGTCTTCATGTACGGACTGATGAAGTACATGTTCAAGGGGTCGGGAAGCGACACGGCACGTGCGGAGGGCCGCAAGCTGATGCTCTGGGGCCTGATCGGGATCTTCGTCATGATTTCCGTCTGGGGACTGGTCGGCATCCTGGCATCCACGATCGGGCATAACAGCTCGGCGCTGCCGCAGTTCCCGTCAGAGAGCGAGCGGGCACCCCTCGGGCGCAACTCGGACGGTACTCCTGTAACTCCTCAGCAGTATGAGGAAACTGAAAAGAACAAGGAAATCGGCAGGCAGAGAGGACAAAAGATAGCCAACTGGTTCCAGGAGCGATGGCAGAACTTCCGAAACAACCTCAGGAATCTTCGCGGAAGCCAGGAGCCGTAACCTGTCAGGGTCCGGGGTTGTTAATCCACATGTCGGCACACCGCCGACGGATGCGATGGTATAATTATCTGTATTACAAATAGTAATCAAGTTATGAAAAAGTTTTTAGGCAAAGTTTCAGTAGGGGCAGTCGGATTGCTGACACCCGTGTTCGCGTTTGCACAGTCAGGTCCGGATACATCCGGACTTCTCGTGCTTCTTGATAAGGTGCAGGGACTTATCGCCGCAATCATCCCGATTCTGATCGGACTTGCGCTGCTTACGTTCCTTTGGGGAGTGCTCACGTATCTCTTCAAGAAGGATAAGGAGGAGGGAAAGAACTTCATGATCTGGGGAATCATCGCGCTGTTCGTGATGACCTCGGTTTGGGGACTCGTATCGATTCTTCGAAGCACCATCCTTCCTAACTCACAGGAGAACCAGCTTCGACCGGGTGACATCCCTCAGGCTCCGACCTTCAACACAGGACGACGGTAATAGGATACGGCCATGGACATGCTTCTCCAGAAGGCTGCGGCTGAGATTGTTAACCCGCTCATACAGGTACTCTTTGCCATAGCTCTGGTGATGTTCGTCTACGGGATATTCGAGTTCGTGCGAGGTGCGGACAAGCCCGATGTGCGACTGGTAGGTCAGAAGCACATGATCTGGGGTCTTGTCGGACTCTTCATCATGATCTCGGTGTTTACGATCATAAACATCCTCCTGAATACGCTCGGAATTACGGGAAGCGACGTGCCTGAGATATTGCCTAGATAGCGGCGATACGACTACAACCGCCGCATACACAAGAAAAGCCCCCGGCACACGATGTGCTGGGGGCTTGGGTGTCTTGCTGGAACTATGGAATTCCCTCAAGAGCCTTGAACTTCCCGGTGTAGTTCAGGTATTCACAGCCAGGCTGGAATGTACCGATGACCGCGAGGTCACCGGAGCCGGGAATGCTTCTGACGGTGATGTCATGGCTTCGGGTAAAGGCCGGTTCGGTCTTGACGATCTCGCTGCCCACGCCGATGTCGACGAGGGGCAGTTCGAATGCGTATCCGATCCTGAAGAACTGCGCTACGCAGCTGCCAGTTCCGGTCTTGGGAGACCAGGAATAGGTTTCTCGCTTGTAGCAGTAGGCCTTCTCGACTCCGCCTGAACGGGAAGGGACACCGTAGTGGCCCTTGCCGTGCATGACGAACGAGACATACCCGTTCTCCAGCAGCTTTGTGG
>CBKWTF010000023.1:0-9960 GCA_966677695.1 uncultured bacterium
CGGTTCATCTGTGTGTCCGCAACAGAAACAGAGTCGTGCTTTGCTGTCTGCGCATTCTTAAGAGTGATGATGAGATTTGAGATATTGTCTACTACCATGATGATTTAGTGATTCCTGGGATCTGGCCTTCGTTCGCAAGCTCTCGGAAACAGATTCGGCACATGTCGAAGTCTCGCATGTAACCTCGCTTTCGACCGCACTTAAAGCAGCGTCGAACAACCCGTGACTTAAACTTTGGGTTTCTCTGTGATCTTGCAATTACTGATTTTTTTGCCATAAACTTTGTAAAACAAAAGGCCCTTAAAAGGGGTTCTCGTATACTAGCAAGGTCGGGTCTGAATGTCAACTGTTTGGGCTTGTATTTTTAAGGCTAAAGTGGCACCATGGAAAACAGCCTGAACATCAGACTCCCATATGAGACAGGAAATCAGACTTACTCCCGGTAAGGACGGCTCTGGCCGGACTTTTAGCACCACGATTCCTCTGGATGCCATAGAGCAGGCCAAAACACTGATCAGAAAGTATCCCAACGGGTACGGAACGCTCGAAATCCTCGAACCTGACGGTGCCGAACCTCGAGTCATCAAGGCTCCGCTGGAGGGCATTCTGGACTATCTGGAGCACTCCTCGCACATCCGCCGGGTATCCGCCTCCTCGGTTGTCGTCGTCCAAGCGGCATGACAAACCCCGAGCCCTAGCACGGCCCGTCTCACGTAGAGACGGGCCGTTTTCATTGTGCAGGACAACGGACTGGGTATGAGATATTAAACGGAAAGGGCGCGCCGTACGGCGCGCCCTTTCGCATATCCAAATCGCGGGATTACTTCTTGAACGGAAATCCGAGCTGCTCAAGAAATGCGGCACACTCCTTTGGAGACTTGGCCGTCGTCACGAAGGTGATCGAAAGTCCGAATACGTCCTTGATGTCCTCGTCCGAGGTCTCAGGGAAGATAGTGTGCTCCTTGATTCCGAGCGAGTAGTTTCCGATGTCGTCGGTCCCCTCTCGCTTGATTCCTCGGAAGTCTCGCGTTCGAGGAAGGGCAACGTTGAGAAGTCGATCCACGAAGTCGTACATCTTTGCTCCTCGCAGGGTCACCTGGAATCCCGAGAGCTGTCCTGCTCGCACCTTGAATGAGGCGATCGACTTCTTGGCAAGCCGCTCAGCCGACTTCTGTCCGGTGATCTTCGCAAGTCGGTCGGCGATAAGCTCCATCTTCTTCTTGTCGGCCTTGGTCTTACCCACTCCGGTGTTTACGATAACCTTTACAAGCTTGGGAGCCTGCATGGTGTTCTTGTATCCGAACTCGCCCTTGAGTGCGTCGAACGTATTTTTCTGCTTGTTTTTTACTGATTCCATATGCGTATGAGTTATTTGACCTCCTGACCAGACTTCTTGGCAACGCGGACCTTCTTGTCCCCGCTGATCTTGTAGCCTACTCGAGTAGCCTTTCCAGACTTGTCGTCGATAAGAGACACGTTCGAAACGTCGATCGGCATGGTCTTGTCGATGATCTCCCCCTTCTTATCGGTGTTGAATCGATTTCGAGAGTGCTTCTTGGCGATGTTTACGCCGGCAACCACCACCTTTCCAAGTGAGGGGAATGAGCGAACGACCTCTCCGGTCTTTCCCTTGTCCTTTCCTGCGAGCACTATTACTTTGTCTCCTTTCTTGATCTTCATGATATGTAAATTACCAAATTTAAATTACCTCCGGTGCCATTGAGGCGATCTTCTGGAATCCAAGCTCGGAAAGCTCTCGAGGTACTGGACCGAACACTCGGTTCGCGATCGGCTCACCCTTGGTCTTGTCCACGATTACTACCGCGTTCTCATCGAATCGGATGTATGATCCGTCCTTTCGCTTGAAGGCTCGCTTCTGTCGAACTACGATTCCGTGCAGAACGTCCTTTCGCTTTACCGCCTTTCGAGGCTCCGCCTTCTGGACAGCAAGCACGACCTTGTCTCCGATCTGCGCGTATCGTCGCTTTGAACCGCCGAGCACCTTGAACACTCGTCCTATCTTGGCTCCGCAGTTGTCAGTTATTGAAACTATTGTTTGTGGCTGAATCATGGCTCTTTATGTTATTTGACTACGATGAAATGCTTGTCCTTTGAGATAGGCTTCGTCTCCCGAATAGTTGCGGTGTCTCCGACCTTCAGGGTGTTTCCCTCGTCGTGCGCCTTGTACTTCTTGTGTCGCTTTACGAACTTCTGGTACTTCTCATGCTTGAAGTATCGCGTCACCTCGACGACAACAGTGTCCTTCATCTTGTCAGAAACAACCACACCCTTGAGTGTCTTTGCCTTTGACGTATTCTTTTGTTCTGCTGTCTTTTTCATTGTTGTTTGTTATTTTGTCGAGTTCAACTGAGTCATGATCTGGGCGACTTCCTTTCGAAGGGTTCGCATCTCGCTTGTCTTTCGAGATCTGCTTCCAGAAAGTGAGAATCGAGTCTTGAGAAGAGTCTCCTGCTTCTCCTTGAGCACCTTTCGAAGCTCCTCCGTATTCATCTTTTTGAAGTCTGTACTCATAAGTCTTACTACTTTACACAAAAATTAATCTCTTGCAACCACCTTGGTCTTTACAGGAAGCTTGGTTCCCGCCTTTCGAAGCGCCTCTCGCGCCACTACCTCAGGCACTCCGTCCACCTCGAAGATGATTCGGCCAGGGAACACCTCGCACACGAAGTGCTGCGGATCTCCCTTACCCTTACCCATCTTCACTTCGGCCGGCTTCTTGGTAACCGGTCGATCAGGGAAGATTCGAATCCAGGTTCGTCCTGTCTTTCCGAGATGTCGAGACATCGCTCGTCGAGCTGCCTCGATCTGGTTTGATGCGACTCGGTCGTATGAGGTAGCCTTCAGTCCGAACTGACCGAACGCGACTGACGCACCCTTCTCCTTCGCCTTGGTCATCTTGGTCGGATGAATTCGTCGGGTTTGCCACTTTCTGTGCTTTACTTTCTTTGGAATTAACATAAGCCTTTATTTATTAAATACCTCTCCTCGGTAGATCCATACCTTGATTCCAAGGTCGCCCTGAGGGATAGTCGCCCGCACTCGTGCGAAGTCGATGTCCGCTCGAAGAGTCTGGAGCGGAATTCGTCCCTTCTTGAGCTCCTCCGTTCGTGCCATGTCGGCGCCGTTTAGACGACCACCCAGTCGGATTCGTACTCCCTGTACGTCCCTGTTGGCCATAACCTTCTCCACTGTCTGCTTGAGTACCCGTCTAAATGGCATTCGCTTCTGGAGAGCGTCTCGAACTGAGAGTCCTACGAGTCGAGCGTCTGACTCGGGAGATCGGACCTCGTCGATCTCGATCTTCGTCTCGATCGCCTTGTCGTGAATCTTGTTCTTGATCATGAACGAGGTCAGTTCCCTTCGGAGCTTGTCCATCCCCTCTCCGTTTCGACCGATGATCATTCCCGGCCGTGAGGTCTTGATGATGATTCGAATCGCCTTCTTTGATCGCTCGATCTCGATTCCTGACACAAAGAAATCCATCAGCTTCTTCTCAAGATACTGCCGAATAAGAACGTCACCCTTGAGAAACTCTCGGTACTTCTTGTCCACTCCGAACCATCGAGACTTCCAGTCTCGCAGGATCTTCAGACGGTGTGAATATGGGTGTACGGTGTGTGACATAAAACTTATTTAGCTGATTTCTTAGTTGTTTTCTTTGTAACTGTAGTTTTTGCTGACTTTGGGGCCTTCTTCTTGGTCTCCTTCGCAACCTCCTTGGCTGCGACAGCAGGAACAGCGGCAGTCTTAGACGCCTTTCCGGCTCCAAGAACGATCTTGACGTGGCTTGATCGCTTCTTGATCGGGTGAGCCATTCCTCGCCACTTCGGCATCCATCGGTGTCCGACGATTCCCTTCTGAACAGAAACCTCCTTGACGATAAGGGTGTCTAGCGCCTCACCGTTTACCTTGGCGTTCGCGATCGCGCTATCAAGAAGCTTCTTGATAGGAAGAGCCGCCCGCTTAGGCATGAAGGCCAAAACGGTCTGCGCGTCCGCGATCTTCTTTCCTCGAATGGTGTCCGCTACGAGGCGTACCTTTCGAGGTGACTGTCGGTAATTCTTGAGAAATGCTGTTGCCATGGCTGTCTAATTAGAGATGTTATTTCTTAGCCGCAGGAGCTGCCTTAGCCGCCTTTGCAGCAGCGATCTCGGCAGTCTTTTTGGCCTGGTCAATTTCCTTCTGCATCTTTCCTCCGTGTCGTACGAACTTCTTGGTTGGTGAGAACTCTCCAAATCGGTGTCCTACCATTTCCTCAGTTACAAGCACCGGAGTGTGCGTCTTACCGTTGTGCACGCCAAAGGTGAAACCTACCATCTCAGGTGCGATTTGGCTGTTTCGTGCCCATATGTTGATCTGAGCCGTCTCAGAAGGCCTCTTGCCCTCAATCTTCTTGAGAAGTCTCTCCTCTACGTATGGTCCTTTTTTGATTGATCGTGTCATGATAAATGTAAGAAAATGAAAAGCCCAAAGTCATTAGGCTTTCCACGATATTACCAGAATATGATTTGAAGTCAAGGAAAAACAAAGGTGTCATACCCTCGTCCCGGTCCTCGGCCTACGGCCTGCGGG
Source organism: uncultured bacterium (assembly GCA_966677695.1). Classification (GTDB taxonomy): domain Bacteria; phylum Patescibacteriota; class Minisyncoccia; order Phycocordibacterales; family JAACPR01; genus JAULZV01. The sequence goes on from CBKWTF010000023.1 coordinate 4,594, forward strand.
CGACTCGGATTGTGACACCTTTGTTTTTTGAATTTTCCCACCCTGGCACCGCGGAGTGATTCGGCCTGGATGAGTCTTTTTTTAGATGCGGGACAACTTAAACAAACTTAGTTTTGGGTCGAAGCCATGGCGGCTCGAGTAACCGGTCCGAATACGCCAGTCGCGGGACTGATGCCTTGTGAGGCCTGGTATGCGGCTACGGCCTTCTGGGTAGCAGGACCGAAGTAGTTTGCCTCATATCCTACCGAGCCGGGCTGTCCGGCTACAGGACTTACCGCAAAACCGTGGGCATTGAGAAACTGCTGGATCAGAGCCACGCCCTCGTGAGTCGTGCCGGTTTTGAGATCTGGGAGTCCGGCAATCGCCGAGTACGGGCCGTACGAACCGGTATCGGACGAAAATGCTCCGAGCACCTCCCCGCAGCGCGCATTAACATGCGCTCGAGTTGCGGGGCCAAAGTATCCGGTAGCCGGAATGCCGTTTCCGGACTGATATCGCGCAAGAGCAGCCTTGGTCAGAGGACCGAAGGTTCCGTTCATCTCAGCAGTAAAGGAACCCTCTGAGGCAAGAAACCTCTGGAGCTCAAGCACCTCTCCGAAGGTCATGCCCTGAGAAAGATCATTGTTGAATACGTAGCATGGGCCGGCGCCCTGGGCGACGACCATGTTAGCTCCGACTAGCACTGTCGCGACTGACAGCAGCACACTCAATGCGATATGTTTCATATTTATAATTAAAGCGAATAACCCAAATAAATACGCGTACTCAACAAATTGCTTTGTTAGGCTAAGTATACCGCCTATTCGGCCCCACAACCGGAGAAAGTCAATCAGATGTGGAAAAGCACGTCCAGACAAAAACGCCCCGTAGTGGGGCGTTTTCGGCTTTTCTCTAAATATTACTTAGGGGTGTTTCGCTTTGTCTTTCGTCGTGTGACGATCATTGAGTTTGAGTACTTCTTGGGTGTTCGGGTCTTCACTCCGTAGGCCTGCTTACCGTATCGGGTCTTAGGTCCTCGTCGCAGTCCGACTCCCTGCTTCTGCTCTCCTCCTCCGTGTGGGTGATCCACAGGGTTCATGGCAGTTCCTCGCACCTTCGGTCGAACTCCTCGATGTCGGTTTCGTCCGGCCTTTCCGAGGTTGATGAGTCGGTACTCGTCGTTCGACACCTCTCCGACGGTCGCCCAGCATGAGCTGAGCACCTTTCGAACCTCTCCGGAAGGAAGCTTGATCTGGGTCACTCCCGCGTCCGGGTCCTGGGCTACGACTTCGGCATAGTTTCCAGCGGATCGCACGAGAGCGGCTCCCTTAAGCGGCTTGAGCTCGATGTTGAAGACAAACGTTCCGACCGGGATCTTTGAAAGCGGGAGTCGGTTTCCCATCTCCACCTTCGCGGTCTCCGACACGATGAACTTCTGTCCAACCTGCATCGCTCGCGGAACGAGGATGTATCGTCGCTCTCCGTCAGCGTAGACGGCAACTCCGATGAATCCTGATCGGTTAGGATCGTACTCGATTGTCTCGAGTCGGGCTGGAATGTTCACCTTCGTGTACTTGAAGTCAACGAATCGGTAGCTTCGCTTGTGTCCTCCTCCTCGGTGAGGAGCGGTCACACGACCCATGTTGTTTCGTCCTCCTGACTGGTTCTTACCTCGAACAAGCGACTTAAGCGGCTTCTTCTTGGTCAGGTAGCTCTTGTACGAGATAACCGAGCTTCCTCGGGTACCTGGCGTAACTGGTCTTAGTTTTTTAATCATGATGTGTTTAGTTAGCAGCTCCGGCGTGGGATACGCGGGCTATACAACCTAATAATTATACGAATTCGATGGTGTCTGACTTGTCGAGAAATACGTATGCCTTCTTGAATCCGGATACGACTCCCCACTTTCCTCGTCGGAACACCTTCTTCGGCTTAGTCACCACGGTGTTGACCTTTACGGGCGCAACTCCGAACTTGATCTTGATCGCCTCGGCAATCTGTCGCTTGTTCGCCTTGTTCGCAACCTCGAACACGTATACCTTCTTCTCCGAGAGAAGAGCGGCCCGCTCCGTGATTCGCGGCTTCACAAGCACCCAAGTCAGGTCCGCAGACGTTGTCTTCAGGTCCTTCTTTGCGACTGCCTTCTTTGAAGCTGACTTCTCCGCCTTCTTAGCGGCAGGCTTTTTCTCAGTCTTCTTGTCCTTTTTTCCAAAAATAGCCATACCTCTAATTTAGTTTTGCTTCTAATACCTTGACGCTTGCCTCAGGATTCTCGATGATGACATACTTGTACTTCAAGAGGTCGATCGGGTTGAGGTTTCGGATCTCGTCGGCCTTTACGTTCGAGAAGTTCGCAAACGACTTCTTGGTGTTTGCGTCGTTCTCGTCGATGGCGATGTAGGCTCGGTTCTTTCGTCGAGCGGCAACCATCTCGTATCCCTTGATCTTTCCAAGAGCGTTGAAGATGCTGTTTGCCTCCTTTGTCTTGGGCTCTGCGAACGAGATGCTGTCAACGAAGATGACCTCGTTGTTTGCAGCCTTCTTTGAGAGGATCGTGAAGAGGGCCTTGGCCTTCATCTTCTTGTTGATCTTTCGGTCGAAGTTCCTGTCGTTTCGCGGTCCGAAGGTGATTCCTCCAGCTCGCCAAATCGGCGATCGCTTCGATCCGTGTCGGGCTCGTCCAGTTCCCTTCTGCTGCCACGGCTTTCGTCCTCCTCCTCGAACCTCAGATCGGTCCTTGGTGTGGGCTACGGGCGTTCGTGCAGATGACTCCATTGACATCACGACCTGCTGAACAAGGTCAGAATTCCACTTCAGACCGAAGATGGACTCGGGCGCATCGAATGTGCCCTTCTCCTTTCCTTCTTTTGTATATACGTTAATCTTCATAAGCCGAATTCTTATCCCTTAATTTCAACAAGCGTACCCTTTCGACCAGGGACAGCTCCCTTGATGTAGATTAGGTTGTCCTGCGCGTCGACTCGGGCTACCTTGAGGTTCTTGACCGTAACTCGGTCAGCACCCATTCGCCCTGCCATTCGCAGCCCCTTGATAACTCGACCACCGGCTCGACCTCCTCCTCCGATGGATCCCGGCTCTCGCTCAGAGTGCTTCTGACCGTGTGAGCGTCGGCCTCCCTTGAAGCCGTGTCGCTTCACTACTCCCTGGAAGCCCTTTCCCTTTGAGATCGCTGATACTGTAATAGTATCTCCCTCCTGGAACGTGGTAACCTCAATCTTGTCTCCAAGCTGATATTCTCCCGCTACCTTGAACTCCTTGAGCGTCGCAAAGTTACCCAAATCCTTAGCGTGTCCCTTCTGGGGCTTGGAAATGTTCTTCGCCTTTCGCTCTCCGAATCCGATCTGGACTGCCTGATAGCCGTCCTTGTCCGATGTCTTCACCTGGGTGACGACGTTTGGAGCGGTCTTGACCACTGTCACAGGAACAACGACACCTTCCTCAGTGAAGATCTGTGTCATCTTTTCTTTTGTTCCTAGCAAAAATTTCATGTTAGTTCGTTCTATTCGTTCTGATAAATCCACAATGTCTAGTTCATTTTGACATCGATGTTGACTCCCGAAGGAAGGCTGAGGTTAGTTAAAGCCTCGACTACCTTAGCATCAGGATTCAAAATGTCAATGAGTCTTTTGTGCACGCGCATCTCGAACTGTTCTCGCGCATCCTTGTGCACAAACGTTGAACGGTTCACTGTGTATTTCTTGATTTCCGTCGGCAGCGGAATTGGTCCGCTTACCTTGGCACCGAACCGAAGCGCGGTATCCATGATTTGCTTGACTGACTGATCAAGAATCTTGCTCTCGTAAGCCCGTACTCGAATTCGAAGCTTAGGAAGTTCTTGTGTTTTTTTGTCTGACATAGTTTGTTTGACCTTTGATTGTCCGGCTAGTGGTTACGCTGGCTGTGCCGCGCATATCCTATCCGTCAAAAAGGGTTCGGTTAGATAGTAATGAGTTACTTGGTGATCTTTGTAACGACTCCGGCTCCCACGGTCTTTCCTCCCTCTCGGATGGCGAATCGTGTCTGGTCCTCAAGAGCAACTGGGGCTACCAGCTTAACCTTGAACGTAACGGTGTCTCCGGGCATAACCATCTCTACTCCCTCTGCAAGCGTCACCTCTCCGGTTACGTCTGTAGTTCGAACGTAGAACTGCGGCTTGTATCCTGAGAAGAACGGAGTGTGTCGTCCACCTTCCTCCTTCTTAAGGATGTATACCTCGGCCTCGAACTCGTCATGAGGCGTTACGGATCCAGGAAGCGCAAGCACCTGACCTCGTGTAATGTCCTCCTTCTTAAGTCCTCGCACGAGTAGTCCGGCGTTGTCTCCGGCCTGCCCCTCAGAAAGCGACTTGTTGAACATCTCGACTCCGGTAATGGTTGTCTTCTGGGTATCCTTGAGACCGACGATCTCGATCTCCTGTCCGACCTTGATGATTCCTCGCTCGATTCGTCCTGTTACCACTGTTCCTCGTCCTTCGATTGAGAAGATATCCTCAACAGGCATCAGGAACGGCTTGTCAGTCTCTCGAACCGGAGTTGGGATGTAGGTATCCATGTGTCCAGCAAGCTCGAGGATCTTCTGTGACCACTCTCCGCTTACGTCTGAAGACTCTAGGGCCTTAAGGGCTGAACCTCGAACGAACGGTGTGTTCTGTCCGTCAAATCCCTGCTGGTCCAGAAGGTCCTTGATCTCCTCCTCAACGAGGTCGATCATCTCCGCGTCCTCCACCATGTCACACTTGTTGATGAACACGATGATCTTAGGCACTCCCACCTGCTTTGCAAGAAGAACGTGCTCTCGAGTCTGAGGCATCATACCGTCTGTTGCCGCTACCACAAGTACGGCACCGTCCATCTGGGCGGCTCCAGTAATCATGTTCTTGATGTAGTCGGCGTGACCTGGGGCATCAATGTGAGCGTAGTGTCGTGTTGGGGTCTCGTACTCTGAGTGAGAAAGAGAAATTGTAATTCCTCGTGCTCGCTCCTCAGGAGCCTTGTCGATCTCTCCAACTCCCTTTACTGAAGCCTTGTATCCGTTTCCAGCAATGTTAAGAGTGTGAAGGATAGCCGCTGTTAGAGTGGTCTTTCCGTGGTCCACGTGTCCAATCGTACCTACGTTTACGTGAGGCTTTGATCGGTCGAATGCATCTGCCATAAATAAATTTACGTTAAAGTTACAATAATTATATTTGTATTTTCTTTTGCTAAGGCGCGAGAACTTGGCTTCGCAAGAGAAAACACAGCCCCCAATACTGCTGTTTTGTAGACACAAAAGGCGCATGTATAGGTAGAGACATAGTAACAAAAAAGTGTGAAGTGTCAATGCGAGTTGTCCCGATGAGACCTTAGAAAAGGGACCTAAAGAAGGTAC
>CBKWTF010000024.1:0-9670 GCA_966677695.1 uncultured bacterium
GCCGTGGTCATTACGCTCAGCATGATTCTGTGGAGCATGCCGGGAGTGTTCGGAATGTTTTAATGAAGAGCAAGAAAAAGCCGCGCCCCATAGGGCGCGGCTTTTCGCTTGTTAATTCTCCTCCCCGCCCCTCATCATCTTGAGGAACACGTCGTTGGTGATGTTCACCTTACCCATCTTCTGCATCTTCTTCTTTCCCTTCTTCTGCTTCTCGCGGAGCTTCATCTTTCGGGTGATGTCTCCTCCGTACATGCCGGCGGTCACGTTCTTCTTGAGGGCGGACAGCGTCTTTGAGGCGACGATTCGCCCGTTCACCTTGGCCTGGATCTTGGTGATGATCATCTGGCGCGGCAGGATATTGTAGAGCTTGTCCACGGTCTTCTGGCACTCCTCGTCGATTCGGTTTACGGAAATGATTCGAGTAAAGGCCGGATATACCTCCTCGGCCACAAGCACCTCCATCTTGGTCACGTTGGCATCCTTGAGCTCGCCCACCTCGTACGAGAGCGACGCGTATCCGGAAGATGCGGACTTTATCTCGTCAAAGAAGTTCCTCATAAGCTCGCGAAGCGGCATGGTAAAGAGAATGGACTGTCGTCCGCTGACGGTATGCGTCTCGAGCACGGTCGCCTCATGGATATAGAGTACCTGCATAAGGGTTCCCACGTAGTCGCTCGGCACGATAATGTTGGCGTTCACCCACGGCTCCTTCACCCACTCGACCTCTCCGTGGTCCGGGAACAGCGTCGGCGAGTACACGAACTTCTCCGGCTTGCCTTTGGACTTAACGAGGTAGTTGATGGTCGGCAGCGTCACGACGAGATCCAGGTTGAACTCGCGGCGCAGACGCTCCGTGATGATCTCCAGGTGAAGCATGCCGAGGAATCCGCAGCGGAACCCTCGTCCGAGCGTACCTGACGACTCCTCCTCGAACATGAATGACGAGTCGGACAGCTTGAGGCGCTCAAGCGCGGTTCGTAGGAAGTCGAACTCGTCCTGGCTCTCCGGGAAGATGCTTGCCCACACTACCGGCTTGGGCTCCTCGTATCCAGGAAGCTCCGCGATCGGGTTGCTGTCGTACACGATGGTGTCTCCCACCTTGGCAACTCCCGGTCGCTTGATTCCGGTCACGATGTATCCGGTCTCGCCGGCGGTCAGCCTGTCGCGCTTCTCCATGGCAGGAGAAAAGATTCCCACCTCGTTGGTAATGAACGACTCGCCCGCGATCTTGAACCGCAGCTTGGATCCTGAGACCACCTCACCGTCAAAGATTCGGGTGTAGACGATGACTCCCTGGTGGTTTGAGTATTGAAAGTCGAAGACGAGCGCGCGCAAATCCTTAGGACCGGGCAGCTCGACCTTGGGAGCCGGCACCTTGTCGATGATGGTCTGCAGCAGGCCGTCCACTCCGAATCCGGTCTTTCCCGAGGTCTCAACCACGTCGTCCAGGTCGCAGTTGAGGAGCTCGGCAAGCTCCATCTTGATGTCGTCCACCCGGGCATTGGGCGAGTCTACCTTGGACAATACGGGTATGATCACAAGCCCCATTTTTCGCGCCATTTCAAGCGTCGTGAGCGTCTGGGCCTGGACACCCTGAGCGGCGTCAACGAGCAATATGGAGCCTTCTACGGCCTTCAGGGCACGTGATACCTCGTAGGAGAAGTCAATGTGGCCGGGAGTGTCGATCAGGTTCAGGACATAGTCCTCACCCTTGTATGTGTAGGTCATGCGGGCAGGGGTCATCTTGATGGTGATTCCCTTCTCTCGCTCAAGCTCCATGCTGTCGAGAACCTGGTCCTGCATCTTGCGCTTCTCGACGGTGCCGGTCAATTCAAGCATACGGTCCGCAAGCGTGGACTTACCGTGGTCGATGTGCGCGATGATGCTGAAATTGCGGATATTGGCGAGATTCATAGATTCGCCTATTATACTGAAAAAACGTTATTTTTCAACCTTAACTCTCTCCCTCTCAAACACGTCCTCGAGCGTTGGCACATGCGTGATTGAGGGATGCAGCTGCATAAGCGAGCGTCTTCCGAATTCCCCGACGATGTATATGCGCGTGCGGAGCGACGACAGGGCGATGCCCAGTTCAACAAACATGTCAGTCCCTTCGGGATCACTAATTAAAACGAAGACGTCCGATGCCAGTACTGCTTGCACGACGCTCTCGGAAAGTGCCTTGACGGCCACATCGTTTTCCTCGTACGGCTTTAGAGAGTCCTGGTATAGCCAGTCAGAGGTGACAGTCTCACCCAGGCCTTTCAGCTTTTCAGAAACTTCTCGAAGATATTCCTTGTGCCTTACCCGCGATGCAACATACCAGTTCATAGTGATTTCGTTACAACTCCTCCTTCACCTCAGGCTGCAGCACCGGCTTCTTCTTGAGGCGCCTGATTCCTGTATTAAGCACGGTCATGACCTCCTTGTTTCCAATAACGACCAGGAAGGCGAACCCGGCAGCAAGACCGGTGATTCCCGAAAGAAATCCCTGGGACGCGATGCCGACAAAGGTGTTGAGATCGAATACGCCGCTCCAGAAATCAAGCGAGACGTAGCTGACGAGGGCGATGATTGCGGCGCCCAGAAGCGACTGCGAGAAGCTCATGAAGAACGCGCGCGAGTATACGAGGCGCACTCCCCCCATACCGACCAGGAGCAGCAGGAACTGGACCCACTGCCCGATGGTAAAGGCGATCGGCAGCATGAGCACCATACTCGACGCGACGATGTCCACGCGAAGGAACTCCTCGACATATGAGATGAAGCTTGCCTGTGCCACACCGGGAATCAGCGCAAGCGCCAGGAAGCCGAGCGTTACCGCCACGGAGACAAAGGCGCAGAAGAATGGGTACCGCGTCTTCCCCATCGCGTAGAACGCGCGGATCAGCACCTGGGACGCGCTCTGGGCGATCAGCGACAGCGTAAAGATCGCAAGCGACGCGGCCACGAGGATCGTCTCCGTCCAGTCGAAGTTTCCGGAACCGAGGATGACGCGCACAATCTGCGCGCGCAGCACGATGAAGCAGGCCACGACCGGCAGCGACCAGAAGAACACGTGCCGGATGGTGCGTGACAGCAGCTCATAGAACTCCTTCATCTTGTCTTCCTGGAACAGCAGAGCGAGGCTCGGGAACGCGGCGAGCGAATAGCTGACGCCGATGATGGCCATCGGCACGGACTGCAGGTTGTACGCCAGGTTGAAGATCGCGATCGATCCCGCGGCCAGCATGCCGGCGAAGAACGTCATCGAGATCAGGAGAAGCTGGGTCGAGAGCATGGCAAACGTTCGGGGGATCGAGTGTCCTACCAGCTTCGCGATCTCCTTGATGTTAATCCTTGAAAACCTCGGCACATAGTCTCGGGCGACGACCGGAACGAGTATCGCGACATGGAGCAGCGCCCCGAGAACCACGCCGTACGCAAGCCCCATCAGGCCGTAGATCGGATACAGCACAGCCACCCCCACGATGATTCCGAGATTGTAGAGGACGGGGCTCGTCGCGTATGCGAGAAAGCGCTTCGACGCCTGCGTGAAGCTGCCGAAGAAGCTCGACAGCGATAGCAGGAGCGGTTGCAGCAGAAGGATGCGCGTCATCATGACGAGCGTATCCGCGTTCGACCTGTATATCCCGGGAACGACGGACTCCAGGAAGTACGGTGCCGCAAACCATGCGATGGCAAAGAACGCCATGGCGATCAGCGACACGAACGTGAATACAGAATCGAAGTACCGCGACATCTCCCTCTTGTTGCCGATCTTCTCGACCACGATCGGAACGAGCACGGATACCGCCACGAACGTCGAGAGCAGCACGAACAGCATATCGGGCAGACGAAACGCCGAATAATAGATGTCGAGCTCGGTGCCCGCACCGAACGTCGAGGCAAGCAGCCGATCACGGATCAGCGCGAACAGCTGGGACAGGATGGAAAAGGCACCAAGCACGTATGCCGCCTGGTGCAATCCCTGGATCTCATTCTGAAATAAGCTGCGTATCTTGCTGACCATCTGGATGTCTATTCTGCGCTCTCCTCGGTCTCTTCGTCGGAAGACTCAGGCGCCTCCTCGTCCACAGGAAGCTCGTCTCGATCCTCAGGCGACTCGTTCAGAGGCGGCTGCGCTCCGTCAAGCGGCGCCTTGCCCTGCCGTAGGTTGCTGAGGATAAGCTGGACCTCCTGGTTGTCCGGATACATCTGTGAGAGGTTCTCGAACTGGATAATCGCGTTCTGTACCTGGTTGTTCTGGTAGTAGCTCAGACCGAGGAAGTACTTTGCGTTTCCGAAGTACGGAGAAAGCATGACCGCGTTCTCAAACGATACAAGTGACTCCGCGTACTTCTGCTGGTTGTACTGGAGCAGTCCGAGCTGGAAGTACAGGTTCGGATCGTACTGCGCAACCGAAAGAGCAACCTGGATGCTCGTCACCGCCTCATCCACCTTGCCCTGCTCTACCTGGATCTGCGAAAGCAGGAATACCGCGTCGATGTAGTTTCGCTTGAGCTCAAGCGCCTTTCGAATCTCCTCGATCGCCGTCTCGTACTCCTTGGCGAAGGAGTGTACCCGCGCCCGCTCAAGATGCAGTCCCGGATTGTTCGGAGTCAGGGCCTCCAGGTCGCTCAGCACCTTCAGTGCCTCGTCCTTTGCGCCGGGCACCTGAAGCGGAACGAGGTTCTTGTATATGTTGGCCAAAAGCACCCTGTTGGCATACGACTGCTGGTCGTACGCGATGGCAGACTGCGCGTAGCCGATCGTCGCCTGCAGCGTCGAGGTAAACTGCTGCGCCGCCTGCTCCTGCGAAAGCGACTGGTTCTGTATGATGCCGTTGATCTTCGACATGCCGACATCGGTCAGGGATCGAAGATATACGTCCGAAGAGTAGATCCACATTGCCTGCATGATGCCGTTCTCGGCCGTCTGCAGCTCCCCTGTCTGGTTGAATCGCGCCAGCGCGTTGTCGTATACGAGTCGAGACGCGTACTGGCTTACGACGATGTATGCGACATAGATCGCGATGATGATCGCCACTACGAGCGCGAGAATGTATGCGAATGACACCCTCGGGTTCTGGTCGATGTGCACCTGCCGGAATCGGATAAGGTCCGCTCCCGCGAGGTTCGCAAGGAAGAATCCGAAGAAGACGAAGAAGAGTCCGACAAGCACGACCGACGGAACGTACAGCAGCATCACGAGTCCGAAGAAGCTGAATCCGAGGATTGAGTACAGGTGGATGAACAGGTCCGACTTCTGCTCAAGCGGCGCAAAGAGCAGCTTGAAGACGAGGTACGCGCTTGTCGCGATCAGGAAGAGCCAGGCAAGAATTCCGACGATTCCCTGCGTGACGGGTATCGACAGAAGGTTTGAGAATCCGTATCGGAAATCAGTCTCCCAGAAGTTCGAGTCGTTGATCGCGAGCGGCTTGTTCTTGAGCCAGGAGACCTCGAACCGGTTGAGTCCGACACCGAAGACGGGGTCGGTCTTGAGCGTGTCGCCTATCACCTCGACGGTGCTGCCGAGCGTAGGTCGCACCTCCTCGAACTGGAATCCGAAGAACGAGTTCGAGAGCACGCCGACCTTTCCTCCGATGAGGATGAAGATAATCGAGAGCATGAGAATGCCGAGTGCCGGATACGACATGCGGTTGTGCACCACGGCGTCATGCTGGATGATGGCGTTAAGGACGATATAAAACAGCGCAAGGATAGCGGCCACAAACCAGATCATGACTGAGTTGACCAGGACGACCATGACGGCCGAAAGGGCAAGCCCCACCCAGCCAAGAATGCGGTAAAACGGAGAGTGCCGCAGGAACTGCACCACGAGAACCGACGAAAGAAGGCCGAACAGCGCGACGAATCCGAGATCGTACCACTTTCCTACCGTGTTGATCGTATTGTTGACGAAGAAGCCGAGTGATGGAAAGAACGGCAGCAGGATGTTGAGGAGATGCATCAGTATCGCGACGATGACGGAGATGTAGGTTACGAGGAAAAACCGCCCCTTCTGTCTCGCGTCTCCAAACAGCACCATGACCGCATACGAGAGCGCAAACAGGGCCACGACGCTGACGAGTGCGCTCGTGTTGACCTGGCGTCCAAAGAGCGAGAGACCGACGTTGCTTGAGAACACGGTCGAAAGAACGGACGACAGCAGGACCGCTCCTACGGCGAGCAGGATCGGGCTCTTGGTGGTCTGGAATGAGTTCTTCTTGATCTTCTGGGTAATGACCAGCGTCGCAAGCAGGATGCCCACAAAGAGAAGCCAGAACGTCTTGAGCGGCTCAAGCGCTACAGAGTTAAGCGGCAGGAAAAGGTTGATCAGAAGAAAGACGGACGCAAGCAGTACGAACTGGCTGAATATGGTGATTTTTGATGAATGCATACTAAATAAACAATACTAATGGCTTCAATCAAGTATATCAGACCCCATAGAAAAACCCACGGGATTTCCCCATGGGTTCTTCATCTTGTCTGCTCATAAGCCGAGTTCTGTCACCGGCCGAAGCCGGCGGATGACCATGTATCTGGGCCGGGAATTACTCCCCGGCTCAAGCGATTCTCCGAGCCCTTGCGGGCCGGCACGATCTTGCATGGATGTAAGGATTTGGCCGTTTCACCCGCGTGTTTCCACGCAGCTCTCCCTGACGGGAGCCGTCACCTTTCGGATCGGGCGTCTCTGCTCGCACCTCGGGCGTCCTTGCGGACGCCGATGGGTGTTACCCACTACACTGCTGCGGATTGCTCCGCCCATGCTCGGACTTTCCTCTGCGCGTCAGGCGCGCAGCGATCATCGAGCCTTTTCAATATACCACAAATATGCAAAAAATCAATTAGTAGAAATCGATCTTGTCGCCGAGCTTGCTGCTCTTTGACTTTACGAATCCTGCCGGCAACTCGAGCACGTACATGCTCGGCTCCTTCGGAGTGAAGGTCTCCGGATAGGTGTCCGGTGTCACGCGCTCCTCTATGTGCACCAGCTCGCCGTACTGGTCGAACCAGAGAATGTCGATAGGAAAGTTCATGTCCTTCATCCAGATGCCATAGTATCCGGGCTCGTCGAAGATGAAGAACATGCCGTTGCCCGGCTGCAGCGACTCCCTGCCAGACAGTCCCTTCACCCGCTCGTCCTGGGAGTCGGCTACCTCGACGGTCACCGCGCTCTCGCCGATGATGATGACCTTGCCGTCTGTCATGAGCCGTTCCTCGACAAAGGCCTTTACGCTGCGGTACGCGGGCATGGTATAGAAGGAAAAGAAGAGGTAGACGGCAAAAAGCACGAGCGTCTTGAGGACGAGCGTAATCATGCGCTTGGTTGTGCTACTTCCTCTTGTATACATATGACAGGATCATAAGCGTAAGAAAGACGGTGCACGACATGAACGGAATGGTGACAAAGCCGAAGAGGATGAACTCGGGCACGCTGCAGTCCACGGCTGACACGGGATTGCAGAACACCGGAACGGTCTCGAAGATACCCGCCTGCAGAAGCGTATGGTAGATGGCGATGCCGAGCCCGACGGCCGACAGCGTGAACGCGTAGAGTCGCGCATTCACGTCGTGCCTGACCGCTCCGATGAACGAGATGAACGGTATGGAGAACAGGAACACCCTCTGGTACCAGCACAGCTCGCACGGCGCCAGCTGGAAGTACAATGAGAGCGAGAGCGTCGACGCGGCCGCGATCAGCGAGAAGAAGAAGACGAGCTCGTTCTGGTTCTGCATGATCAGGCTCTTTATGGGATTCTTGACCCTGAATGCCTCCAGCAGTATGAAAATGACGCATCCCGCAAGAAGCAGGAGCGATCCGAGTGACAAGAGTTGCAGAAGTGTTTCGTTCATGGATAGTAAATGGTTACGGTGTTGCTAAGAGTTGCTGGGTCAAGCCGACGCGCAGGTACTTGCCCCAGGCCAGCAGGTCGTGATCCCGACCGAGAAAGTATCTGATCCCCCTCGACTTGATGTTGTCGAGGGTGCTTTCCTCCTGTATCAGCACGTCGGTCCCCTCGGACGTGCGCGTGAGCTGGAATGACCAGATGCCGGTAAGCCCGTACGAGCTTTCGGTCATCTCGATGACCAGGCGCTTGTTCTCGACCCACTCGTTCATGCGATACACGCGATAGCCTCCGCTCTTGAGGTGCTCCTTCCACGCAAGCAGCTTGCCGTACTGGTCCACCACCTCGACCGAGACAACGTCAGACTTCTTCTGCGGCGCGCTCTTGACGTCTATAAGCTGCTGCCAGACGAGCTCCGGAGAATACTGTAGCGGCACGGTGGACGAGTCCTTGTACGAGGGGTTGGACGCATATCCTGCAATCAGTATTCCGATTGCTATAACGGTGAGGGTTGCGATGACCAGTGAGAAGATGCGCGTCATATGGATAAGTATATGCCGAATCGGCATTTATTCAATCGAATTTTCCTCTGCTACTCCACCTTGGTGAAGTGCATCTTTCCCTTCTGCACGACCGAGCCCGGCGCGACGGGCGCAGTCGCGCTCTTGACCGCCTCCGCGTCTATGCGAACGCCGCCCTGCTCGATCGCCCGTCGCGCCTCTGACTTTGACGACACGAGGCCGCTCTCGACAAGCACGGTCACGATGTCGTACGCCGTCGGCCTGAAACTTCTGACGTCGTCGGGAATCTCCTTCTTCGAGAATGTGGACACCCAGTAGTCCCGGCCTTCCTGCGCGCCCTTCTCGCCGTGATACATCCTGGTGATCTCGAATGCGAGTCGCATCTTGATGTCCTTGGGATTCACCCCGCCCTGAAGCTGCGATGAGAAATTGGCGATCTCCTTCTCGGAAACCCGCGTAGCGAGCGTGAAGTACGTGGTGATGAATTCGTCCTTGAGCGACATGATCTTGCCGTACATGTCCTTGGGCTCGTCGAACAGGTTCACGGTGTTGCCGTAGCTCGAGCTCATCTTGCGTCCGTCGAGCCCCTCGATGATCGGTCCGGTCATGACGTTCTGCGGCTCCTGTCCGTACGCGCGCTGCAGGTCTCGTCCCGCAAGAAGGTTGAACTTCTGGTCGGTTCCTCCGATCTCCACGTCTGACCTGACGGCAACCGAGTCGTATCCCTGCATCAGCGGATACAGCAGTTCCCGAAGCGAGATTCTCTTCCCCGCATCAAGCCGCTTGGCTATGTTCTCCCGCATGATGAAGTCGTGCAGCGAGAACGCGTCGGCCTGTCGTCCGATCTCGGAATAGGTCAGCTTCTTGAGCCACTTGCTGTTGTAGTGGATCTCCGCCTTCTTGACGTCGATGATCTTTGAGGCCTGCGCGATGTAGGACTTGAGGTTCTTCTTGATGACGTCGGGAGTGAGCATCGGACGCTCGCTGTCCTTGTCCGACGTATCGCCGATCACGCCGGTGAAGTCGCCGATGATGAACACGATCTTGTGTCCGAGGTTCTGGAAATCCCGCAGCTTGAGGAGCGGAATCGACCGTCCCAGGTGGATGTTCGGGCTGGTCGGGTCGATGCCGAGCTTGATGCGCAGCCGCTTTCCGCTCTTAAGCTTTTTCTCAAGGTCCGCCCTGTCGATTATCTCAGCGACGCCGCGGCTGAGGACCTCTGCAACCTTGTCAGGACTGGTGTCTATCTTGGCCATATGTTGAACCCATACTAGCAGAGTTTGCACGGGGCGACAATTTGCACACGCAAAAGAAAACG